>JALZCN010000514.1 GCA_030863045.1 Actinomycetota bacterium
CCACCACAGCAGGTGCGCGGCCGCCACCGCCCATGGCACGCGGCGTTGCTGCGCCGCCCGGCTCAGCGTCGCCGCGACCAGTACCCGAAGCAGCGCGTAGGTAGCCAGCCCGTAGCCCAGCGGCAGCAGCCGCATCCAGGCCAGGCTCCAGTTGTCTCCCAGCGCGCCCCAGGCCTGCGTCACGTACTGGCTGGCGACGAACGGGTTCTCGGTGACGTTGAACTGGTAGATGACGTTGCCGATGTAGCCCGATTCCATCGCATTGCGGGCCATCAGCAGGTACCACGAGTCGTCGATGTTGACCGGCGCCGCCACCACCCACCCCAGCGACACCCCGACCACGACCGCATCAGCCCACGATGGGCGCGGCCGGGTCGGGCCTGGTCCCGCGCCGCGCCACCACCGAAGGGCCAGCACGAGCAACGCCGCGAGCCCGACACCGTGCGCGATCAGCAATGCGATCTTCAGCGGCGTGGGACGGGATTCGTAGCGCGCGTCGGTGTGCAGCTGCACCGAAAGGCCTTCATCCTGCTGCACAGCGTCGGTCTGGAACTCAGCGACCTGGGGGACCAGCAGATCAGCCCGGACGCCGATGCCGGCGCCGTCGCGCGACACTCGAACCCCACCGGCGTCCGCGAACACTTGGTAGGTGCAGTCTGCGGCCGGTAAGGGTTGGCGCACGACCTCAGCACCAGACGCGGTGACCGTCACGGTGCCTTGGGCTGCGGCCACCACTAGGCCCTCACCCGGGGCGGTGCCCACGTCGGCGGGCAGCGTGCGCAGCGCCTCCCCCCCGCCTGGACGGGCGGCCAGCTCTTGCAGCGTCGAGCACGGCACGTTGGCTTGGAGCTGCAGTGGGCGGTAGGGCGACAGCGGCAGCACCGTGGAAGTCGGTTGCTGCCCCGCGCGTGGCCAGCTCACCACCGGATCGTCGGCGACCACCGGAGCGAGTACAGCGAAGATCCCTAACCCGCCGGTGATCAACGCCAACGCCGCGATCGTCCACCCCATCCGACGTCGAGTCCTGGCGTTGGGGTCAGCGCGCCTCGGCACCGCGGCAGGGTACGGCGCACTGAGCAGCGCCCGATCGGTGCCCTCACTGACAACGCCGGGCTACCAGACGTCGCCGCCCCGCCAATCACATGCTAGATCGCCGCCCGGCGTCAACTGTGCGCTCACGGGGAGCACATAGATGCAGCCCTCCTCGCCCTCGGCGCGCTCGATGCCGGTGGGTGCCAGCACCGAAGCCGTGCCCGTCCACAGCTGCCAACCCCGCGCTGCGTAGAAGTCCCCGGCCCCCTCGGAGGACGCCAGTGCACCGAGCTCGTACGCCCCGTGGATCACCAGCTCCAGCGCTGCCATCAGGGCCGCGCCGTGCCCGCACCGGCGCCGATCCGAGCGCACCGCCACGCCCTCGACATAGCCGGTACGTAATGCCCGCCCGCCGTGCAGCAGCCGCCGCATGACCACCGATCCGTGCCCGATCAGCTCCTGGCCATCCCAGACAAGGGCATGCATGCCGCCGAGAACGTGCTCGTAGTCCTCATCTGTGACATCGCCGTCGAATGCCTCGTAAAGCAGCGTCCGAATACTCCGCAGCTGCCCTGGACCCAACCACGCCGTGTGAGCTGTTTGCACCCTGGCCATCCCGCCATCCTGGCAGCCATCTGCTCGGGTAGCTGAATTCGGCCGCGGTGTGCGGCCCCGGTTTAGTCGGGGTTGGGTTGTAGCGTGCTGTTGTGAGCGTTCGGCAGGATTCACGAGAATCTGGCGGATATCCCGCCGGGTCCCGGAACTGGACCGCGTTCTGGCCGGATTTGGGTTATCCCGGTTGTCGAGATTTGATTGCCGGCGATTCGTTCACAGATTTCCGTGGTAGCTCTCGTCGGCCAAGGTGGGAAAACGCGTCCACCCGGCGCGTTGTCGCTGCTCGACACGCAGGTCGACCAACGTCACGGGGTGGTCGTAGACCACCCGCTCGACTCGGCCCCACGGCAGGGTGGGAGGTCCGGCGGGCACCAACCGGGTTGGCATTCGCACCGTGGTTGCCGACCGGTCCACCGGCACCAGGGCACCGCCCCGCCACACCTCGAACCCGAGATCCAGGAAATGCCTGCTGAACCCCTCGTCACCCAGCACGAGCAGTTCCGGCGCCCGCACGATGCCGTGCTCGACGTGGACCTGGTCGACGCAAGGCAACAGGGTGGCGGTGACCTGGTCGACATACACCGGTCGACCGGCCAGGACCGCGGCCAGCGGGCGGCGCTCGGCCAGCCGCGGTTGGCCCACGGCGAGCCAGCTGTCGGCACCGGTTACCTGGTCGCGAATCACCAGCCGTACCCGGGAGGGTCGATGCTTGCTGAGCTGGTCCAGCGGGATGGCTGTTTGCTGCCAGTCCGTCCGCGGCACGGTCGAATCAACCGCAAGCTTGACGCTGCCGGGCACGACGGAGTGCGTCCCCACCGGGGTGACATATTCCAGGGCCAGCTCCTGTGCCGCCCGCTTGCCGAGCAGCGGCACCAGCAGATGGGTGCCGCCGGCGGGGGGCAGCACGAACCAGGGCGTGATGAGCAGGCCCGTCTTGCGCCCGCTCTGGAGGTAATCGTGCCAGATCAGCGTGCCGGGAACTGGTGGTGACACGGGTGACGGCTGGTCGGCGGCAGCAGTGAACGCCCCAGTAGTGATCGCCGATCCGGTGGGCACCGGCTGCACTGCGGTGTCGACGAGCACCTGGGCGTGGTCGGCTAGCGAGCATGGCTCGCCTTGCACCACTTGAATCGCCGACAGCGCTACCGACCATCCCGGGTACTGGCGCAACGGGGCCCACACGAACAC
>JALZCN010000524.1 GCA_030863045.1 Actinomycetota bacterium
ATCATCAAGCACCACACCGGCACGCATCTCCCGCCAGAACCGACGCTGCACCTCCACCGGCAATCCAGGACGGCCCATCACAAGCACCTCACAAACACCTCAATCAGACAGGTGTTGCGATCACCCATTGAACCTACGCCGCCTGTTCGGTCGGGAAGTGCCCCCGGGCGCGGATCGCCCGGCGGTAGCGGGCGTTGAGGGATTCGATCGCATTGGTGGAGCAGATCATTTTCCGGATCTCGACGTCGTAGTCGAGAAATGGTACGAATTCGTCCCAGGTGTTGCGCCAAAGCCGGGTCATCGCCCCGTATTTCTTGCCCCATTTCTCCTCGAGTTCGTCCAACGCGACAAGCGCAGCGTCGGGGTTCGGTGCGGTGTAGATGGGTTTGATGTCCCGTTTCACCGCATCCCAGTCCTTACGGGAGGCCAGTCGGAAGGTGTTCCGGATCAGGTGCACAATGCAGGTTTGCACGATCGTCTGTGGCCACACATTCGCGACGACCTCGGGCAGACCTTTCAGGCCATCACAGATCAGAAAGAACACGTCGCAGACGCCGCGGTTTTTCAGGTCGACCAGCACGCTCATCCAGAACTTGGCGCCCTCGCCACCGACGCCCATCCACAGTCCTAGCACGTCCTTGTGCCCGTCCACGGTGACCCCCACGGCGGCGTAGACGGGCCGGTTGGCGACCTGCCCGTCCCGCACCTTGACGTGGATCGCGTCGATGAACACCGCCGCGTAGACGACGTCGAGCGGACGGTTGGCCCAGTCGTTCATTTCCGCGACCACCTTGTCAGTGATCCGCGATATCGTTTCCTTCGATATTGACGCCCCATAAATCTCGATGAAATGCGTCGAGATCTCCCCGGTCGTCAACCCTTTCGCATACAACGACAACACAATCTCATCCACATCGGCCAGCCGACGCTGCCGCTTCTTCACAATCTGCGGCTCGAACGTGGCCTCCCGGTCCCGCGGGACATCGATTTCGACCTCGCCAACAGCATCCGAAACCACGGTCTTCGACCGCGTGCCATTCCGCACATTCGCCGACTCACGTTCAGGCACGGCCCGGTTCTTCTCGTGCCCAATGTGCTCGGTCATCTCCTCACCGAGTGCCGTTTCCAACACGTTCTTGGTGAACAACTTCAACAACCCGCCCGGGCCGGTCAGCTCCAGCCCGCGCTGCCGCGCCTCCGCGACCATCGCCGCCGCAGCGGCCTGCTCCGGCGACAGCTGCCGCCCGGACTCGTTCTCACTCTTGCGTGGACTCACAAGATCCGATGTCATCACTCACGGTGCCCATCCCGCCGGACCTCAGCCCGGCGTGTCGGGCCGAAAACACCGATCTTGGAACAGTCCCCCCACGGCGGAGTGACGTCCATAGACGTGGTGTATGGACGACTTGGTATAGGCGTGGTGTCGAGATGTGAGACGGCCACCGCGTGATCCTTCGAGTGCTTGAGGTTCTCGAGGGAGGAGACGCGATGGCCGCACGTGCCAGTGTGGAGCATGGCCTGGCCGGCTGGGTGCAGCAGCAGTTGGAGTCGGCGAGCCCGGATCTGTTGCGGGCGATGGTGAAGGCGTTCGCCGAGGCGCTGATGAGCGCGGAGGCGGACGCGATCTGTGGCGCGCCGTATGGGGTGCGCAGTCAGGAGCGCATGAACTCGCGCAACGGCTACCGGCGCCGGGAGTGGGATAGCCGGGTTGGCAGTATCGGGCTGGAGATCCCGAAGCTGCGTTCGGACAGTTATTTCCCGGACTGGTTGTTGCAGCGGCGACGTCGCGCCGAGCAGGCGTTGATCAGCGTGGTGGCTACCTCCTATTTGCTGGGGGTATCGACCCGGCGGGTGGAGAAGCTGGTCGAGACGCTGGGCATTGTCCGGCTGTCTAAAAGTCAGGTGTCGCAGATGGCCAAAAGCCTTGACGAGCAGGTCGCAGCGTTTCGCGACCGGCCGCTAGACGCCGGCCCGTACACCTTTGTGTGGCTAGATGCGCTGACCCAGAAAGATTGTGAGGCCGGCCGCACGGTGATCGTGCACGCGCTGATCGCCACTGGGGTCAACGCCGACGGTCAGCGCGAGGTCCTCGGTATCGACGTGGTCGCCAGCGAAAACGGTGCCGGCTGGCTGGCGTTTCTGCGGTCACTAGTGACCCGCGGCCTGCGCGGCGTCGCGCTGGTCACCTCCGATGCCCACCCCGGGCTGATCGACGCGATCGGCTCGACCCTGCCCGGGGCAAGTTGGCAGCGATGCCGCACTCACTTCGCCCGCAATCTGTCCACCAAGGTAGCTAAAAGCGCTCAGCCGTGGGTGCTGACCCTACTGCGCACCGTGTTCGACCAACCCGACGCGGCTGAAGTACACGCCCAGTTCGACCGGGTAGCCCAGGCTCTGACAACCAAATTCCCGCAGGCCGCCGAGCACCTAGCCAGCGCCCGCGAGGAGCTGCTGGCCTTCACCGCGTTTCCCCGCGAGCTCTGGCGGCAGATCTGGTCAAATAACCCCCAGGAACGGCTCAACAAGGAGATCCGTCGCCGCACCAATGTCG
>JALZCN010000573.1 GCA_030863045.1 Actinomycetota bacterium
GTGCTGGAGATGCTGGCGGTGACGCTGTCCCGGGACGCCCGTGCCCGCGCGGTGCAGCTGCCCACCTGGAATGAGGCACTGGGCCTACCCCGGCCCTGGGACCAGCAATGGGCGCTACGGATGCAGCAGGTGCTGGCGTACGAGACCGATTTGCTGGAGTACGAAGACCTTTTCGACGGCTCCCGGGTGGTCGAGGCGCGGGTCACCGAGATCACCGCGGGCGCCCGGGCCGAGATCGATCGGGTGCAGGGCATGGGCGGGGCCATCGCCGCCGTCGAGTCCGGATACATGAAATCGCAGCTGGTGTCGTCACTGGCCGCGCGGCGCAGGCGGATCGAGGGCGGCGAGGACGTGATCGTCGGGGTGAACCGGTTCACCGAGACCGACCCCAGCCCGCTGCAGGCCGACGGAGCTAGGGCGATCGAGAGCGTCGATCCGGAGGCCGAGGCGCGGGTGATCGAAGCCGTCCGGAGCTGGCGGGCCGACCGTGATCGCGCAGCTGTGGAGTCGGTGCTGCACCGGCTGGTCGAGGCGGCCAAGACCGACGCCAACCTGGTCGAGGCGTCGATGGCCTGCGCTCGGGCGGGCGTCACGACAGGGGAATGGGCGCAGGCGCTGCGCGAGGTGTTCGGCGAGTACCGGGCGCCCACCGGGATCGCCGGTGCCTCGGCCGCGGGGGCGGCCGGTGACGCGATCGCCCGCGTCCGGGACCGGGTGCGCTCCGTCGGCGAGCAGTTGGGCGAGCGGCTGCGGATCCTGGTCGGCAAGCCCGGCCTGGACGGGCACTCCAACGGTGCTGAACAGGTCGCGGTCCGGGCCCGCGACGTCGGCTTCGAGGTGATCTACCAGGGAATCCGGCTCACTCCCGCGGAGATCGTGGCGGCCGCGGTGGCCGAGGACGTACACGTGGTCGGGCTGTCGGTACTCTCCGGATCACACCTGGAGGTGGTGCCCGCCGTGATCGACGGGTTGCGCGCGGCAGGTGCCGGGGAGGTGCCCGTGGTGGTCGGCGGCATCATCCCGCTGCACGACGCCGAGGCGTTGCGCGCCTGTGGCGTGGCCAAGGTGTTCACTCCCAAGGACTTCGAGCTCACCGACATCATGGACCAGATCGTGGACCTGATTCGCCCCCGCTAGCCGGGAGCCTGCAGCGCGTGCGGGCAGTCCCGTGAACTCCGCACCACGGACGTTGCGAGCCGGTGCAACGTGGCAGCGTCTAGCGTGCACCCATGCGTCTCGTAATCGCCCGTTGTCAGGTGGACTATCTGGGACGGCTGACCGCGCACCTGCCGATGGCGCCACGGTTGTTGCTGGTCAAAGCGGACGGGTCGGTGAGCGTGCACGCTGACGGCGGCGCCTACAAGCCGCTGAACTGGATGAGCCCACCATGCATGCTCGTCGAGCAGCCAGGGCGCTGGACGGTCACCAACCGGGTCGGTGAACAGCTCATCATCGAGATCGACGAGGTCCTGCACGATTCATGGCACGAACTCGGCGTGGATCCCGGACTGGTCAAAGACGGCGTTGAGGCGCACCTGCAGGCCCTGCTTGCCGAGCACACTGCGACGCTGGGTCCTGGGTTCACCCTCATCCGCCGGGAATACCCCACTGCGATCGGTCCGGTGGACCTGCTGTGCCGGGACGCCGACGGGGTGACGGTGGCGGTGGAAGTCAAGCGCCGGGGCGAGATCGACGGCGTGGAGCAGCTCACCCGGTACTTGAACCTGCTCAACCGCGACCCGCAACTTGCTCCGGTCCGGGGAGTATTCGCCGCCCAGCAGATCAAGCCGCAGGCTCACACGCTCGCCACGGATCGTGGAATCCGCTGCGTGACCGTGGACTACGACGAGCTGCGCGGCGCCGAGAGCGTCGAGCTGCGATTGTTCTGAGACGCCCCTACCCTTCGGTGTACGGCGGACGCAGGGGAGAGGACCACGATGGCTCAGACCGTGGACGGCCGCCAGCAGCAGCTCCGCGAGCGGGAGAACAGCTTCGCATCGATGAACCCGCGAACCGGCGAGGTCGTCGGCTATCACCAGGTATATGACGAGACGGCGGTGCGTGCCGCGGTCGACCGGGCCCGGAAGGCGGCCGCGTGGTGGAGCGAACTCGGGTTCGCCGAGCGCCGCCGCCGATTGCTGTCCTGGCGCTGCGCGCTAGTCCGCCGAATCGACGAGCTGGCCGGGCTGATCACCGCCGAGACCGGCAAGCCGCGGGATGACGCCCGCCTGGAATGCGTACTCGTGGCCGCCCATCTGGACTGGGCTGCCCGCAATGCCGAGCGGGTGCTGCGCCGTCAGCGGGTGGGACCGGGCTTGTTGATGCTTCAGGAAGCGTCGACGCTGGAGTACCAGCCGCACGGCGTAATCGGTGTGATCGGACCATGGAACTATCCCGCGCACACCCCGATGGGGTCGATCAGCTGCGCACTGGCTGCGGGCAACGCCGTGGTGTTCAAACCCAGCGAGTTGACCCCTGGAGTGGCCCGCGCACTGGCCGACAGCCTCGCTGCGGTGGTACCCGAGTACCCGCTGCTGCAAGTGGTGACTGGTTTTGGCGAAACCGGCGCGGCGCTGTGCCGAGCCGAGGTTGACAAGCTGGCATTCACCGGCTCCGCAACCACCGCAAGGAAAGTGATGGCCACCTGCGCCGAGACGCTCACCCCCGTGGTGTTGGAATGCGGTGGCAAGGATGCGTTGCTGGTCGACACCGATGCCGACCTCGATGCGGCCGCCGACGCCGCGGTCTGGGGCGCCATGGCCAACGCGGGGCAGACCTGCGTCGGGGTGGAGCGCGTGTACGTCGTCGACGACGTTGCCCAGAAGTTCACCG
>JALZCN010000581.1 GCA_030863045.1 Actinomycetota bacterium
AGGTAGTTGCGCACCGTGCCCGACGACAGGTGCGTGCGTCGAGCGATCACGGCGACGGGTGTGTCATGTTCGGCCAGCCGCAGTACCTCCAGCTCGCGTGGTGTCAGCGGGCACTCCGGCGCGGTCAACGCGTCCGCCGCCAGCGCCGGGTCCACGTACCTACCGCCAGCGTGCACCCGGCGGATCACGTCGGCCAGCGCACCTCCGGGAGAGCCCTTGGGCAGAAAGCCCTTGGCACCCGCCGCGAGCGCCGGCTGCAGGTGCGGTGGGCGACCACGCCCGGTGAGGATCACCACCGCGCACGACGGCAACACCCTCACCAGCTCGGTCGTGACCTCCAAACCGTCCAGCGCCGGCATCTCCAGGTCGACCACTGCCACATCCGGGCGGTGGGCCAGCGCGGCGTCCACCGCGGCGCGCCCATCCGACGCCTGCGCCACCACAGCGATGTCGGGTTCCAGACCCAGCAACGCGGCCAGCGCGACCCGGATCAAATCTTCGTCGTCGGCGAGCAGCACTTTGATCACGGTGTCACCGGCATGCGGTCGATACGCGCCTCCGGCACGGTGGCCACAAGCGTGAACACTCCGTTCTCGTCCCGGGTGTGGAGCGTCCCACCGGCGTCGGCCAGCCGCTCGGCCAGCCCGCGCAGCCCGAAGCTGTGACGGTCAGGCCCGGCGCCAGCGGCACCGTCGTTCGCCACAATCATCCGGACCTCCTTGCCTTGCCTGATGATCTCGATGGTGCACCAACCGGCCTTGCTGTGCCGGAGCACGTTGGTGCTCGCCTCCCGCAGTACCGGCGCAAGCTGAGTCGCGATCTCCGACGGCAGTTCACCGGTCGGATGGGTGACCGTGCAGCGGACCCCCGACGAACGCAGCACCTGCGCGACGGCGGTGAGCTGCTCCCGCAGGTTCACCGCGCGGTAGCCGTGCACGGCCTCCCGCATCTCTGTGAGCGCCGAGGCGGCAAGCCGCTGCACCTCGGCGGCTTCTTCAGCGGCACGTTCGGCGTCTATCGGCGCGAGTCGTGCTGCCAGTTCGGCTTTCAGGGCGATCACTGAGAGGTTGTGCCCGAGCAGATCGTGCACATCCCGGGCGAACCGCAGCCGCTCCTGGGTGGTGGCCAGCCGCGCTTGAGCGGCCCGCCCCGCCTGAGCCTGGGCAAGCAGATCCCACAACCACGCCGGCAACCCACTCATCGCGGCGACCGACAGCCCAATGCTGACGGTGATCAGGATGTAACGGCCAACCGAACCGTCCGTCCACCACGCCACACCGACCGCAACCGTAAGAGTCGCCACCATCACTAGGGCCGCCGCCTGGCGCCGGACCAGCAGTGGTGCTGACCCGACGATCGAGCCGCCGAGCCACGCCCAGGTCTCCCACTCGTCGGCACCGAGCGAACCAACCAGCGGAACGGACAGCACTGCGGCTGCTGCGAAACCGGCCAGCAGCCGGCGCCGGGTCGCCTCGGCCATCCACGGCGTGACCACCCCGTACAGCGCACCTGCCTGAGCCACCACGAAAGCAACGATGCCGAGCACCCCGAGCACGATCCACACCGCACTGCGCTCGAACAGCAAGCCTATTCCCGGCATGATCAAGCTGGTGAGCAAGGCGGCACCCAGCGCGCCCAGGGTGGCGATCCGGGCCCGGCGCAGCTGCGGATCGGACCCGGGTGCCTCGGGGCCGATCGCCACCCGCACCATGCTAGGTGTACTCGCTTCGGCGATGGAGCATGGCGATGATCATGGCCAGGAGCATCAGCAGGTGTCCGGCGACTAACAGTGCGTCGCCGGGCAGCGCACCCGCCCACAACGGTACGAACAGGACGACGAAGGGGAGGACCATCGCGGCGGCCATCTCCACGGTGCCGTTCCAGCTGTGATTGCGGTAACGCATCCACAGCGACATCGCGATGATCATGTCGGCGGCCATCGCCAGCGCCTGGATTTCGGGACGGTCGAAAAGGTCTGGCCATCCGAGATGAGCGATGATCAGGGCCCGGACCGGACCCAGGACCATCATCCCGGCCACCATTGCTATGACCATTTCCAGGAAATGCCGGATGAAACGGCGCAACCGCGCTCGTCGGAACGTCGCGGATAAGTCAGAGTGGAGTTTCGTCATGATGGGTCGTCTCCGATTAATTCTTGGGCTACAGCGTGGGAGCGACGATGAGGGCAGCGCCGCCAAGGAGGTCGATCACGAAGCAGGACTCCACGTACCAGCGGGGCACCACCCCGACCGCGCGGTGGTGCGTGAGGTCGCGGTGGTGGGCGACGTCCCAAATGGCGTGTCCGAACCATCCGGCGGCCACGACGTAGTGCCCCACGGCCGGGTCCATGAACAGGGCGACGAGGGCAAGCGCGCCGAAAACGAGCAGCCCAGCGATTTGAAGTGTCAGGACTTCGGGCCGTCGTAGCTGCCCGCGGGCGGCACCGAAGATCAGGTACATAAGCGCGAAAACAGGCAGGATCCAGGTCGTGCGGTCGGAAGGTGACCACGGCTGTATGTCGAGAAGGCCGGCCACGCCGAGTGCGAGCCCGGCGAGTCCGGGTGACCACCGCCGCATGGCGTGAAGCCACCGGGACGGTACTGTTTCTGCCTCCCGATACCCAAATCCATTGATATCTATGTCGATCGCTGTGGCTTTCATGGATCCAGCCTGCGGGCAGCGCTGTGCAAGTCACACCCTCGCCGTGCCTCAACAGACCATGCAGATTGCATGGTTCAGCCATGCAAATCAATATGGGGACATTGGGCGCTGACGCGTCGCCGGATCCCCACGCGGGCAGGTCGGCAGCCGCCGCTGACGAGCGCTCGCGCCAGCGGCACCTTGGCCGGTTTCGGGACCATTCCGCCAGCCGCCGCATCCACCACTCCAGCGACCCCGACTGCCGCGAGGAAGCGGCGCTGCTGTTAATCAGTCAGTTTCATGGAATCCCGTGCGAACGCCGCTTTCGCGCGTACGTTGGGACTCACTCGTTTTCCAGCTGGTCTCGCAGTGTGATCGCGTCGGTGGGACAGATCTCCACGCACTCGCCGCAGGAGGTGCAACGCGCCGCGATGAGCACCGGGCACTGGGGAGCGGGGCGCAGCGCGCGCTCCGGGCAGGTTCGCAGGCAACCCCCGCACGCGGTGCACGCCGAGCTGATTGATAGCGGGTGCAGCGCTGCGACGGCAACTGTGACGTGCTCGCCACATAGCTTGGGCACGATCAGCGACCCCCCACCGTAGTGCCGGGCCGTGAGAAGGGCGGCGGCCTCGGCGACGCTACGGGTGCCGACGTGGCCGCGGACTCCTTCACTGGGATGTGGCACGTCGACCGTGTCGAGCTCACCGGCCGGGTAGCAGTGCAACGATGCACCGTGTTGACGGATCACGGCGAGCAGGCCGGGCTCGTCGCGACGCCGGTCGATGGTGCCGAACGCGGTGATCTCGCCGAGGTTTGTTACCGCTGATCGAAGCGCCGACCACACCGCCGCGGCGCGCACCCCGCGGGAGGACCCGAGGCCCACGATCAGCGCGGTCACCGCCGTCCCCATAGCAGCAGCTCGGGGTTGGTCGCGGCCAACCGCACGGACCCATCGGGCAACTCCGCGAACCGGGACGCCGACAGCTGGACCC
>JALZCN010000590.1 GCA_030863045.1 Actinomycetota bacterium
AGCGGTGACCATCAGGCCGATGGCAACGCGGACGGGCAAGGGTACGTGGCTCATGCTCGTCAAGCCTGCCGCAGTCACCGGGTTAGTGCCTACCCGGGCATCGACCGTGAGACCTGCTTGCAGGGTCGAACCAGTGACACTGAGACCTGCTTGCAGGGTCGAACCAGTGACACTGAAACCTGTTTGCAGGGTCGAACCAGTGACACTGAAACCTGCTTGCAGGGTCGAACCAGTGACACAGAGACCTGCTTGCAGGGTCGAACATCAGCGCAGCAGGTGGAGTACCCAGCCGGTGAAGCTCCACCCGTAGGGTGGGCAGCATGACCAAGCGCGTGCTGCTCGCCAAGCCACGGGGCTATTGCGCCGGGGTCGATCGGGCAGTGGTCACTGTGGAGAAGACCCTCGAGGCGCACGGGCCGCCGGTCTACGTGCGTAAGCAGATCGTGCACAACCGGCATGTCGTGGAGACCCTGGAGGCCCGAGGGGTGGTCTTCGTCGACGAGGCTGAGGAGGTGCCTGAGGGCGCCATCGTGGTCTTCTCCGCGCATGGCGTATCCCCAGTGGTACACGAGCAGGCCGCGGCCCGCGGGCTGCGCGCTATCGATGCCACCTGCCCGCTGGTGACCAAGGTGCACCAAGAGGTCAAGCGGTTCGCCCGCGACGGCTACGACATCTTGCTGATCGGTCACGAGGGTCACGAGGAGGTTGAGGGCACCGCAGGCGAGGCTCCTCGACATGTCCAGCTCGTCGACGGGCCGGACGCGGTGGATTCGGTGACCGTGCGGAATCCGTCGCGGGTGGTCTGGTTATCGCAGACGACGCTGTCAGTGGACGAGACCATGCGGACCGTGGCTCGCCTGCGCGAACGGTTCCCCTTGCTGGCCGACCCCCCCAGCGACGACATCTGTTACGCCACCCAGAACCGGCAGGTGGCGGTGAAGGCGATGGCGGCCGACTGCGATCTGGTCCTCGTCGTCGGGTCGCGAAATTCGTCCAACTCGGTGCGGCTCGTCGAGGTCGCGCTGAGCTCCGGTGCTCAGTCGGCCTACTTGGTCGATTACGCACGGGACATCGATCCGGCATGGCTGGATGCGGTGCACACCGTGGGTGTTACCAGTGGGGCCTCGGTACCCGAAGTCCTGGTCGGGGATGTGCTGGACTTCTTGGCCGAGCAAGGCTATGAGCAGGTGCAGGAAGTCATCACAGCAGAAGAGAAGCTGGTGTTCTCACTGCCGCGCGAACTCAAGCGCTCGCTGTCCGGCATCGCGCAATTCGGCGCCGACTCCGTAGGCCCTGAGGGGTGACCCGGGGCCGCGGCCCCCGCATCATGAAGTGAATGGCGGTCAAGGGCCTCGCTGGATGATTAGGCGCAAGATGCCGATGGCCAGGGTGAACCCGGTGGCGATCGCCATGGTGGGGAAGCCGTTGATCAGAGGTGTGCCGACGGCGAGCGCGGTAGCGACGACCCCTTCCGTGGACTGTGAGCCGGTCGTCAACACGACGCCGGGCACTGCCACCGCCAAGATCAACGGAGGCTGCACCATCGGCCCGAACAATCCCTTGCGCTGCACCACCACGACGGCTAGCAGGCAACCGAGAAAGTAGCAGGCCTGGAACACGACGCCTAGCCTGTTGAGCTGCTGCAGATCGACGAACACACCGGTCGCGGTGAGCCCCAACGCGCATGACACCGCTGCCCACCAGGGCAAGCCGACGCGGCCGGGCAGCAGTGCACGTTCGTCCCACCGCGGGCGGGCAACAGCGCTCCGGGCCTGAGTTCCCGTCACTCATTCACAGTAGACCTCGGTTGTTGCTCACCCTGCGCCTGGTGTAGCGCCTCGGTGACCCAGCGCCAATCCTCGCTGGTGGGGTCACCGTCCGGCTTCCCCTGCGAATCCGGTGCCCGCGGTCCCGGATCCAGCGCGATGAGTGACTTCGTGGTGGACGCGACGAGCTCCACCGCCTGCACGGTGCGGGGACCGCGTTCCACCTGATCGGGTGCGTCGAGCTGGTCGGTTACCACGCCGAGCTCGCCGAATCGGCGAGCGGTGACCAGCACCCGGGACTCCAGCGAGGTGACGGTCTTGTTGTAGGCGTCGACGGCTCCACTGAGCGCCTTACCGAGCTTCGTGACGTGCCCGCCCATGGTGGCCAGCCGGGAGTGCAGCTCACGACCAAGCTCGTGGACCCGCGCAGCATTGCGGGCCAGCGCCTCCTGCCGCCAGGTATAGGCCACCGTCCGCAACAGCGCAATCAGCGTGGTCGGAGTGGAGATCACGACGTTGCGCCCGAAAGCATGCTCGAGCAGCGCCGGGTCGGATTGCAGCGCCGCCTCGAGGAACGGGTCACCGGGGACGAACAACACCACGAACTCTGGGGCGGCATCGAAGCGCTGCCAGTAGGACTTGTGTGCCAGTGCGTCGACGTGCGCTCGCAGGTGCCGGGCGTGCGCGGCCAGCCGGTCGTCCCGCCGGTCCGGGTCGGTGGCGTCGACGGCCTCCAGGTAAGCCCCGAAGGGCACCTTGGCGTCCAGCACGATGTGCTTACCTCCGGCGAGGTGCACCACCAGGTCGGGCCGGACCAGGGCGTCGTCGTCGCCGCCGGCGTCGGTAGCGGTGACTTGCCGGGAGAAGTCACAGTGTTCGACCATGCCGGCCAGCTCGACGATCCGCTCCAGCTGGAGTTCGCCCCAACGGCCGCGGACCTGCGGGGCCCGCAGCGCGGTGACCAGCTGCCGGGTCTCGCTCTGCAACTGTTCAGACGAGCGATGCATGGCGCCGACCTGCTCGCGCAACCCCGCGTAGGCGGCCTCACGCTCCTTCTCCACAGTGCGCAGCTGGCCGTCGAGCCGGTGCAGGGTCTGGGCAATCGGGCCGACCAGCGCCTCGATGGCCTGCTGACGCTGGCTGGCGTCGCCGTCTGATTTGGCCGATATGGCCGCGGTGACCTTGGCCAGCCGTGCCTCGGCGAGCTGGACGAAGGCCTCGTTGTTGCGGGACAGCGCTTCAGCCGACAGCGCCTGGAAACTGTCCTTGAGGTCGGCTTCGCGGCGGGTGAGCAGCCGTTCCCGCTCGGCAGTTGCGCTCCGCTCGGCGTCCAGCGCAGCGCGGACACCGGACAATTCCGCTTGCGCCGCCGTGAGCCGCTCGCCGGCTTCCTCTGCCCGCTTCTGGTACTGATCGGCGCGAATCGTCTCGGCGGCCCTTGCCGCGGCGGCACTCTCAGCTTCCCGGCGCGCCGCAACGAGCTCGGACTCGATGGCAGCTCGGGCAGCGTCTGCCGTCCGACCGGCCTCGGCGACTGCGGCCCGGCGGACGGCAGCGGCGATCAGCCAGCTGGTCAGCGCACCGAATGCGAGGCCGGCGAGCAGGGCGACGAGCACTGAGTAATCCACGCGTCACAGCCTGCAACAGCCCACCGACAGAATCGGCGAGGCGCGCCGCCGCCAGGCGCAGCCAGAACGGCAGCCGCAGCGTCAGGCACCGAGCCTCGGCTGCTGTAGGCGGGGAAGCGCGTTGGTCGCCTAGACTCGACGTCTCGTGAGCCTCACCCTCGGCATCGTCGGGCTGCCCAATGTCGGCAAGTCCACCTTGTTCAACGCGCTGACCCGTAACAACGTCCTCGCGGCGAACTACGCCTTCGCCACCATCGAACCCAACGTCGGAGTGGTGCCGTTGCCCGATACGCGGCTCGGCGTGCTGGCCGACATGTTCGGCAGCGCCAAGCTCGTGCCGGCGACGGTGTCGTTCGTCGACATCGCCGGACTCGTCGCCGGCGCGTCGGAGGGCGCTGGGCTGGGCAACAAGTTCCTCGCCAATGTCCGCGAAGCCAACGCAATCTGCCAGGTGGTGCGGGCCTTCGACGATCCCGATGTGTTGCACGTCGAAGGGCAGGTCGACCCGGCCGACGACATCGCCACCGTTGAGACCGAACTGGTGCTGGCCGACCTGCAGACCGTGGAGCGTGCGCTGCCCCGGCTGGAGAAGGAGGCCCGCACCAACCCACGGGAACGCCGCGCCGCACTGACCGCCGCGCAGGCGGCGCGGGAGGTGCTGAACACCGGGCGCACCCTGTTCGCTGCGCGCGCTGAGCTGGACGTCCCAGCGCTCGCCGAGCTCAGCCTGCTGACCGGCAAGCCGTTTCTGTATGTCTTCAACGCCGACGAGGGGGTGCTCACCGACCCGGAACGCCAAGCCCAGCTTCGCAAGTTGGTCGCTCCCGCCGACGCAGTTTTTCTGGATGCCAAAGTGGAGGCCGAGCTGCTCGAATTGGACCCAGAGTCGGCTCAGGAACTGCTGGACTCGATCGGGCAGCCTGAGCCGGGACTGCCCGCGCTGGCCCGCGCCGGGTTCCACACTCTGGGCCTGCAAACATTCCTCACCGCCGGGCCCAAGGAGTCCAGGGCGTGGACCATCCGAGCGGGAGCCACCGCGCCGGAAGCCGCCGGAGTGATTCACAGTGACTTCCAGCGCGGATTCATCAAGGCCGAGATCGTCTCGTACGACGACCTCGTGGCCGCCGGTTCGATGGCGGCAGCGAAGGCGGCCGGGAAGGTGCGCATGGAGGGCAAGGACTACGTCATGCAGGACGGTGACGTGGTGGAGTTCCGCTTCGGAAAGTCGTGAGGTATGGCTACGGCTGAGATCTTCGACGGGCGGACAAGGCTGGTCTTCGAGGCGCCGGTTGGTGC
>JALZCN010000595.1 GCA_030863045.1 Actinomycetota bacterium
GTCCAGCACTACCGCAATCGGTTCTTCAAAGGGCGCTGACGATCCGAGAGATCGTGGGCTGGCCGACCCCGAACACCACGCCAGTGACCTCCTGGCCGCACGACCGGGGGTGCCGATTCCGGCCAGGCCGAGGTTGTGGAGTACCTGCAACCACAGGCAGGCAACAGCCCGGGCGCGAGGGTGGCCAGTTTGTTCGGTCGTGGTGTACAGGCTGGCCGAGACTTTCGCGTTATCGCGGCACACCCAGCCCTCGATCGTGACGAAACCCGGAGTAGCGATAGCAGAGGGTGTTGAGCTATGGCGTTTCCTTGACTTGCCTACCCTAATTAAGGTAAGCCTTACCCTACTAGTGAGTTACGTAAATACTGAACGTCACGAATTGTCACCGGAGCCGCGGATCATTCCGAGCGACCGTGCACGTAAGTCGCCTTGCCAGCCTGCGGAAGGATATCGGTGGAGCCGAGCCGCCCACGACTGCTCGAGGCTGATGCCGGGCTCGGCCAGACAGCGGCGCCATCGTCCATCGGTGTTGGCGAACCAGCGCACGTGGATGACCTCGATCAGGGGCGACGGCGCCGGCATACCCTGGTGTGGCTCGGCGGGTTGAGCTTGGTGCTGGTCGGCACGGTCGTGGTTGCTGTCGGGATCGGTCCGGTAACAATCGGGCCGGCGACGGTGGCGCAGATCGTAGGTCATCATGTGTTGGGTTGGCCGGACGTGGTGACTTGGCGGGGCACCGACGACACCATCGTGTGGCTGGTGCGGCTGCCGCGGGTGGTGCTGGGTGCGGTCGTGGGTGCCGCCCTGGCGGTCACGGGGATGGTACTGCAGGCCATGGTGCGCAATGTGCTTGCCGACCCCTACATTCTGGGCGTGACCTCGGGCGCGTCGACCGGCGCGGCGGCGGCCATCCTGTTCGGTGTCGGGGTCGGCCTGGGAGGCTTGGGGATCAGCGCACTGTCGGTCAGTGCCTTCCTCGGCGCGCTGGGTGCCATGGTTGTCGTGTTCTTGATTGCACGCAGCGGTGGCAAGGTGACTTCGGTTCGGCTGCTGCTGGCCGGCATTGCCGTGGGTTACGCGCTCTACTCGGCGACCAGTTTCTTGATCTTCGCCTCGGACTCGCCCGAGGGGGCTCGGTCGGTGCTGTTCTGGTTGCTGGGCTCGCTTGCCCTGGCTGGATGGTCCGGATCTCTGGCGATCGCGTGTGTCGTGGTCACGGTCGCCTTGGCGGTGCTGACGATCCGGGGGAGGCACCTCGACGCGCTGGCAATTGGGGACGAGACCGCGCACACGTTGGGGGTGTCCCCGGCCCGGTTCCGCGTCCAGCTGCTGGTGATCGTGGCGCTGTGCGTGGGGGCGGTCGTCGCCGTTTCCGGTGGGATCGGGTTCGTCGGCCTGGTGGTGCCGCACGTGGCCCGCAAGGTAATCGGTGGTGCTCACAAGCGTGCCGTTCCGGTCGGGGCGCTGATCGGGGCCATCTTCTTGGTGTGGGCCGACGTGGTGGCCCGCACTGCAGTTGCGCCCCAGGAGCTACCGATCGGCATCGTCACCGGCCTTATCGGGGCGCCATTTTTGCTGGTACTCGTCCGTCGCTTCCATGCCGCAACCACCTAGCCCGTGGCCGCAGCCCCCGGTCAACAAGAAAGAATCATTATGCATCGCAGTCTGCAGATTCTCGGTTTCGCCATTGTCGGCATACTCGCCTTGATCAGCTGTAGTAACGACAAGCCCGCAGAGCAAGCCCGAGCCCCAACACAAGTCAATACCCCGGCGAATTTTCCGATGACGGTGGAAAACTGCGGCCATGAGATCACCTTCGACGAGCCACCCGACCGAGTGGTACTCATTGGTGTTGAGTCGATCCCGGTGCTGGCTGCGGTTGATGCGCTGGACCGGGTGGTGGCCAGGACTGGTGAGGTTCCCTTCGAGTCCTACGATCCGGCCACGAGGGCGGCGGTGGAACGGATCCCGGCTTTGAGTGAGGAAACCAACGCGAGCGACACGGTGGAGGTGTCCTTGGAGGAAGTGATCACACGACAGCCCGACCTGGTGATTGGCTACGAGCGGTCGGGCATCAGCAGGCAGGACCTGCAAACAGTAGGGATACCGCTGCTGGTCCTGCCGGCATACTGCGTTTCGCCGGGGGCCGAAGTCTCCACCAATCCGACCCTCGACGCGGTGTATGAGACGGTCGAGTTCTATGGCAAGGTGTTCGACAAGAACACCGAACAGGCCGTATCTGAATTGCGCGCCCGGGTCCGCACAGTCGAGCAGAAATGCCAAGGCGCTCCGGAACGCAGCGGCGCGGCGCTGTTCGTCTACACCGACGCCGCCCCGCCTGAGGCCTACGGAAACGCGAGCATGTCGGACGCACAGATGCAAGCTGCCGGGATCACCAACGTATTCGGCGATCTCAACAAGCGCATCGCTGAGGTGAATTTCGAAGAGATCGTAGCTCGCGACCCCGACCAGCTCATCCTCATCAACGCCAAAGGCACACCCGAGGAGATCAAGACGTCGTTCGTGTCCTTTCCCGGCGCGCGA
>JALZCN010000666.1 GCA_030863045.1 Actinomycetota bacterium
CGATCAAGGGGAGAGCGGGATGGCCATCCGGTCGGCAGCGAAGCATCGGAAGAGCAGACCAGTCAGCCGGGTTCGGGTCGGGTTCCGGCGGTGGACAGGGATGCTCGCCCCGGTGCTGGCGGTCGCCACCGTGGCCGCCATGGCCGGCGGTGGTGGCGCCTCTGCCGCCGTGGAGAACCCGAACCCCACCGTGATGGTCGGCGGGGATCCGCAAGGAGTGGCTGTCGACCCCGACGGCAAGCACGTCTACGTAGCAAGCTTCGCCGAAAACGCCATCCGGGTGATCGACACCGACAGCAAGAGAGTGGTCGGCAGCGTCCGTACCGGCGCCGGACCGCGCGGGATCGCGGTTGACTCCGACAGTCGGCGTGCCTTCGTGACGAACTTCAACGAGAACTCGGTCAGCGTGATCGACACCGCCAACGGGAAGTTGATCCGTAACGTGGCCGTCGGCCAGAATCCGGCCGGGGTGGCAGTATTCGGTCGTGACCGTTACCTGTTGGTGACCAATTACTACGGCAACACGGTCAGCATCATCGACAGCGCAAAACTGGAGCTGATCGACACGCTTGCCGTCGGGGTCAACCCGGATGGGGTTGCGATCGACCCTAAGGGCGAGTTCGCCTACGTGGCCAACAGCGGCAGCAACACGGTAAGCGTGATCGACATCAAGGAAGAGCAGGTGGTCCGCACCGTAGCCGTCGGCGCCGTCCCGCAGAAAGTGGCGATCGACCCCGACGGCCGGCACGCCTACGTGACCAACTACGGCGACCACACGCTGAGCGTGATCGACCTGCCGACTGAGATCGGTCTGGACGTCTACAACACCCTCCTGGGCGTCAATAACGTCATTGCCGTGGGCATCAATCCACGCGGACTGGCCGTCGCGCGCGACAGCCGCCACGCGTTTGTGGTCAATGTCGGCGAAGACACCCTGCACGTGATCGACACCGAGCAGGGCAGGGTGATCGGCACCGCGTATGTCGGTTTCTCTCCCGATGAGGTAGCGGTCGGCCCGGACAGCACCGCCTACATCACTGCAAGAGGCGATGGAACCGTCACTGTGCTCCGTCGTGACTTCGTGGCCACCCCTGCCGGCACCTAGATCCAAAAACGTCATCGACCGCGACGCTTCTGGGGACGGATCCAGGACTCGAATTACTGCAGTCTGTCCCCAGAACGCAAGAAGCCGCCTTGCAGGTAGGTGCGGCGCAGCGCGGCTTGATCGGGCAGATCAAGCGGGGGCAGGCACTGGCCGGTGGCCTTGTGCAGGATGTGATCTGCCAGGGCCGGGTTGCGGGCCAGAACCGGGCCGTGCAGGTAAGTACCGACGATACGGTCGGTGAGCACACCTTCAATTCGATGCCTCGCCATGCCGTGACCAGTGCCGTTACCGACGCCGGTGACTATTCGCCCCAGTGGCGATGTTCCCGGTCCCAACGTGGTGACACCGCGGTGATTCTCGAAGCCGGTCAACGAACCAACTTCGGGTACGACACAGGTGGCGATCACTTCACCGACGGCCCGCTGGCGGCCGGGCACCGTCGTGATATCAAGCAAGTCCAGCCCCGGGTAACGATGGCCGCCGGCGTCGCTCATTGACCGTCCGAGGATCTGCAAGCCGGCGCACACGGCAAGCGTCACCGCACTGTTTTCCAGGACCCGACGTAGCCGGTCATGACGACGAAGCCAGTCCGCGGCAAATAGTTGAGCCGTATCCTCGCCGCCGCCCAGCAAATACACCGCACAGCTGGTCACTGGAACGTCCCGGGATGTGATCGTGCAGATCTCAGCGCGAATGCCACGCCAACGCAGCCGCTGCGCCAATATCGTGGCGTTTCCGGCGTCAGAATAGGTGCCCAGCACGTCGGGCAGCAGCAGGCCGATCGTAACCGTGGATTCTGCGCTCAACCGGATACTTCCCGTTCCCGGCTCAATCGGCGGCGGAAGTGATGAAAGGCAGTGTAGTTGGCTACCACGTCGATCTCTCCGGCCGGCAGCGCCGCCAGAGCAGCCAGCGGATCAGCCACCGTCTGGTGCTCCACTCCGGCATAGCTGAGGCGCACGCCAAGGTCAGCGGCCCGTTCCCCGCTGGCCACCACCTGACGAGAAGTGAACCGTTCGAAGGGGACATCCCACAACCACGAGGTGTCCCGGCCATCGGCTTCCCGGGCGTTGATGATCACCAGCAGTGGCCTCGGTTCGCTCAACATGGCCGACATCCCGGCCCAGCCGGCGGGGTTCTTGGCCAGTAACAAACGCAGGTCCTGCGATCCGCGGTGCACCACGGCGTACCGGCCGGCCACGACGTCAACTTCGCGCAGTGCCGGTGCGGCCTGATCGGCCGGGATACCGACGGCACAGGCAGCTGCCAACGCCATGGCGGCATTGCTCAGGTTGACCTGCCCGGGCAATCGAATGTCCAGGGGAAGCATCGCGTCGGAGGTGCAGGCCTTACCGTCGTCAATCCACCAATCCGGGGTGGGGCGGGCCAGCCCGCACGAACACTCCCATCGTTGCGGCTCGCCGTCCGCAGGACTAGTGAGGGTGTGCCCGCAGCGGGGGCAGCTGGACGCGTCGCCCAACCAGCTGGCTCCCGCGGCCACCCATACGTTGCGCGCGGCCAGCGCGGCAGCCGAGACCACCATCGGATCATCTGCGTTGGCCACCACCACCGTATGGGGGTGCCGGACCAACGCATGCCCGAGGGCGGACGCGGTCGCCCCCACCTCGGTCGCTCGGTCCAGTTGGTCGCGGGTCAGGTTGAGCAGGACCAGCACTGTCGGATCGACGGCATCAGCCACTGCGGGCAGGTGCAACTCGTCGACCTCGATCACCGCGTACTCAGCGTCTCGGGTCTCGGCCAGGGCCGTCACCGCCCCGTCGGCCATGTTCGAACCGCTGGCGTTGTGCGCCACCCGCCCGGCAGTGCGCACCGCCGCCGCCACCAGATGACTCGTGGTGGTCTTGCCGTTGGTCCCCGACACCAGCACCACATGACGCCCCGCTGCTAAGCGGCGTAGCGCCTGTCGGTCCAGGGCAAGCGTCACCCGACCACCGATGATCGAGCCAGCACCCAGGCCCAACCGCCGTGACAGCCCCGCCGCCACCAGCCCGGTCCGCACTGCAGCACAGGTCCACCATCCCAACCGGCGTCGCTGGATGGGCACCGGCGCTGCTGCGCCCAACTCGCGTGTCCGCACCACTTTTCGCCCCCCGGCTACCCCACCCGCAAGTGTTTCCCCCGCCGAGGGCGCCACGATGGCCTGATGGCGCCCGGCAGCCGGGGCTCATTGCAGTATTCCCTATTTGTTAGGGGGCAACTCGGGTTCGAGGTATCGCCGCACCGGCGATTCGCCAGAAAATTCGCCGTGCGCACCACCGGTGGCCGCCACCCGAGCCTCGCCGGTGGCCAACAGGGCAACCCCGGCCAGGGTCAGCGCAAGCCCAGCGCCTTGTACCACCGCCAGCGGCCCGGTAGCGAAGGACTCACTGAAGACAATGGCTCCGAGGCTGACGCCGACGATAGGGTCGATCACCATCATCGCCGCCAGCGGACCACCGAGTGGACCGGACTGGAAGGCTGCCTGGGTCAGCACTACACCCACCAGGCCGCAGCCCAACGCCGTCCACAGTTCCCAGCTGGTTGCCAGCGCCGGCAGTCCACCGGCCCGCAGGATCCCGCCCCAGGTCTTGACCAGCGCGGCGGACAGCGCAAAGCAGCAACCGGCGGTGGCGCCCAGGCCCACTGACCTGACTCGGCCGCGACGGGCCAGCGCGATACTCAGCGTGCCGCCGGCCACCAGACCGGTCAGCAGCAGTCCCGGCAGCCACTCGGTGATGTTCTCCGGGGCTCGGGACTCCAACGTTGGTTGGACTGCCAGGAAAACGGCCAAACCGGCGACGGTCAGGGCTGCGGCTTGTAGCGCCCTGCGATTCACTATGCGCCCGAAGACGGCCTGGAGTGGGAGTGCGACCACCAAGCCTAAGGCCAGCAGGGGCTGCACGACCGACAGCGGTCCGAAGTTGACCGCCACCATGTGCAGGGCAACCGCAATCACCTCAGCCACGATGCCCAGCAGCCACAGCCGTTGGCGCGCGACATCGACCAGCAAGCCGGGATGCAGTGGGAACCGGCGACGTACATGATTCGCGCCATGGTGCTGCAGCGCCGAGGCGGTCCCGAAACACACCGCGGCGAGCAGGGACAACACGACGGCAAGAGTCACAACCCGGCCGAGCCTACCGGGTGTAGGTGATCCGGCCGTGCCAATGGCAGACTCCAGCTCGATGATGATCAGGCTGGCAACGGCTCTCGGTGTGGCGACCACGGTCACGGCTGCCGGCTGGGCGGGTCCAGCACTGCTCCGCGCCCGGGGGCTGCGTGTCGCGATCTGGCCGGAGCTGGCTGGTATCGGGCGACCGAACAGTGTGGCGTTGACCTTCGACGACGGACCCGATCCCGATGGCACCCCTGCGGTGCTCGACGCGCTGGATCGGCTCGGCTGGACCGCGACGTTCTTCATGCTCGGCGTGCAGGTCGCCCGCTATCCGGAGGTGGCGGCGGCGGTGGTGGCCGCCGGACATGAGGTCGCGGTACATGGGTTCACCCACCGCAACCACCTGACCCGCTGGCCGACCGACGTACGCCGGGACGTGTCGCGCGCCGCATCGGCGGTGATGGCAGCGACCGGAGTGCGGCCGACCTGGTTTCGACCACCCTATGGAGTGCTCACGCTGGGATCGCTGATCGCTGCCCGTCGCGCCAGGCTGCGGCCGGTGCTGTGGACGGCGTGGGGTCGAGACTGGGAGCCACGCAGCCCGGCCCAGGTGGCCGCCACCATGGGAGGTCAACTCAGGTCGGGAGGGACGATGCTGCTGCATGACTCGGACTGCACCGCCCGGGTAGCCGGCAGCTGGCGTTGCACGGTCCAGGCGCTACCCAGGCTGGCCGCGGTAGTAAATCAGCTCGGCTGCACCGTCGGACCCCTGCGAGACCACCTCGGTGACTCAAGCGATCCTTGTGAGACCGAGCATTCAGGCTGGCCGGGAATTCCTCCCGGGAACAGCGGGCTGGGCGCGTTCGGCAAGCAAGCTCAGCACGACAGCCGCGGTATCCGGGCTGTGCACCACGTGCGAAGGGTCACCCCGGCGAACGGCCTGCTGCCGGATCGCGGCGACCAACTCAGCCTCGTCTCGCGGCCAGGGCGCCAGCCCGGCGTCGGCGAGGACCTCGGAATTGGCGATTCCGTGCCCGGGAATCGGGCGGTAGGTCACCGCAGGCAGTCCGGCGGTCAGCGCCTCGGTCAATGACAGACCGCCCGCGTTGTGCACCAGCACATCGGCGGCTGCCATCAGGTCCGGGACATCGTCACGCCAACCCAGAGCAACCACCCCCGGCTGGACCGACAGCTGCTTTCGGAGCCGATCATTGCGTCCGCACAGCACCACCACCTCCGCGACGCCGGAAGAGGCGATCGTGCGGACCACGTGAGGCACGTCGCCCATCCCGAGCGAACCTGTCGCCAGTAGCGCCACCAAGCCATCGGGGGACAGCCCCAATTCGGCGCGCAACCGGCGACGATGGGCGGCGTCGGGTCGCTGGGCGAACCGCTCTGATACCAACCCTCCAACGGCGCGCATGGGCGTGCGGTAGACCAGGTGTCCCATCCGGGCAGTGGCTTCGGTCACCGTCACATGGTGCTCGACGGCGGGGTGCACCCACAGCCGATGCACCGCCGGGTCGGTCAGGAAAGTCACCACGGTGGCATCCACTAATCCGGCTTGTTTCAGCTGGCCCAGAGTTTGGCTGGCCAGCATATAGGTGGACACGACGACGTCATGATCACCCACCCACTGCCGCACGTGGCGCTGCGCCACCCGGCACAGCCCCAAGGCGATCCGCTGCACCCAGCCGGTGTGCTCCAGGTTGGCGAACATCCAGTCGAAGAACGCCGGCGCATAGCCAACGCTGAGCCGGTAGCCATCCCGCAGTAGGTACCGGCAAGCCCGCGGTAGCGCGTCCAGGTAGTCCCGGCGGTCGGTCGCAACACCCAACTTGGCCAGCCGGCTGATTAACTCGTCAGCAGCACCGTCGTGACCCGCGCCCACGCTCCCCGAGATGACCAGCACCCGTGCTGCCGCGCCCGCTGCCCGTTGCCCCATTGGTCCCTGCCTATCCCAGGCGCCGCCCGGCCGTGTCAGGATGCTCCTACAGCGTGTAAGAAATTAGCGGTTGTTGCGATGGGTGACGGGGCCAGCCTAACGTACTACGGACAGTAGTCGGAATGACTGGAAATTCGGCCTCAGTTCGGCCACAACCAGTAGACCAGCTGGTAAACACGATAGTTGCCTGGACCGCGGCGACTGTGGTCGCCACGCCGAGAGCCAGCACACCGCCGGGCACCAGTGGCTTGGGCCGGGGTGGTTCTGCGCGCAACGCAACGACCCGAGCTGACACTCCTCAATTCATGAAAACCAGTACGGCTGCCAGCCGGGAGCCCTCCGGCGCTGCCGCCGGCCATCGCCGCTTTGGTGAGCGCACGAGCGACCAGCTCCCGGTCACCGTCGCGGCGTGCTCATCGGCGCAACGCTCGACCAGGAAGGCCACCGCCTCCCGCACCGGAATCAGCAGCGGATTGACCGCTGCACAGAACTCGGTCGCGGCCCGAAGCCAATGATGCCTGCCGTACAGGTGCACTCGCTCGTGGGCCAACACGACGCGTCGCTCGTCGC
>JALZCN010000680.1 GCA_030863045.1 Actinomycetota bacterium
GCATGGAAGTGGCGGCGTTGGACGGGCAGTGTTGTATACGGGATTCAACCCCAAGACGTAACCAAGGCCATCAGCGCGCGGGCCTACAGATCCGGTCAGGACTGGGGTCCGGGAAGATCCGGCCAGAATTGAATGCTAAGGGCGTCAGCGCTGGTCAAGATGGCGCGGTGGATGGCGGAGCGGCCGACGTTGTACTCCTTGGCCAGATCGGTTAGGGATACCTCGTCTGTGGCGTAGCGGCGGAGGATGAAGCGCTGCGTTGAGTCGGTAGTTTGGACTGTTGGCCGCGCGGTTTGCCTTGCGCTTGGCGATGGCGATGCTTTCGCGGGTGGTTGAGGTTGCCTGGAACTTGGCCGCTATCACGGATCGTGGGCCAAGCCAACACATCGTGGCCCCGGCAGCACACCACACAGACACCGCAGCGAACGCACCACCCCGTCTTAACCCGAGGTGTATCCAAACACGCCCGACACCCTGGACATGTCCCCGGGCAACAGGGGCCCCCGTGCCGAGGTGCCCGAATCGAGGCCACATATGGGCCCGCGCGCCCACACAGATCATGCACTGCATCTGGAGGCACGCGCCGATCACATCGAGGACTTGAGCATCGGGGCCATAACTTCTGGCGGCGAGACCGAACCGCGGGGACATTGCGCGCATGGGCACCAGAACTAGCGGCGGCCCAGCGGGGGTTTCGGGCTTGCTGGATCACGAAACGCAGATATGACCACGTGCGTAGAAAAACTAGTCCCATCGGGGAAAACGTGGCGGGGCGGCCAACTTCTATGACCGCAACGGAGCCGCGCGCAACACTCGTCACGCCACGGCCGTCGGGGTGTCCATCATCTCTTCAAGCAGGAAAGCCCGCACCTTGTTGTCGCGGGGCCTTAGCGGAGCTCCCTTTGATCCGCACAACTGTGCCGTTATATGCCACCTTGGCTGTCTGCCCCTTGCGTGTCTGCAGCGCTCAGGGAAGAGCCTTGCTAAGCGAATGGGAGTCGGTCAAGACCGCAACCGGGCGTCTCCTCGGGTGATCCCGGTGCCGAATGCACTCTCAGTAGTCGGCTTCGACCGGGCGTCTTCCTGGCCACTCGTTTGGAGGCAGCGTTGCTCCGCGAGAAGAAGGTCGGAATCCGTAGGACACCCACTAACCAGAGCGGCGGCCAGCATCCGGGATCGATGACATCCTTAAGCAAGAGAGTTCGTCCGTCGCGGCGATGGCGGGGCCACGTTGGTGACCAAGTTTGTGACCAAACCGCCACGTCACGCAGCGGAACCAGCACAAACGCTGCGTGGATGGCACGTTGCTCAGCAAGCAGATCAGCTAGACATTGCCGTAACGAGCGGGACTGTGTGAGACGGCTACTTGCCGACTCGTAACTCAGAGATCGACCGATCAGGGACACCGGGATGCCGTGCCAATGGGTCCCAGCGGCGCAGCCTTCCAGATCAACTCTCAACATGATCATCGTCAGCGAGTCGTCAGCGAAAGCAACGCAACTAGTACGCACGGGCTGCTACATGTCGGCACGTCGCCGCAGTTCAGCAGCACGCAATGACAATCACAGGTACGTGGACACACGGCCAATCAGCGTTCACACATAAGAGGTCAACCGCTCTGATGCCGGAGCAACCCATGCCACAGACCACCTCCGCTCCGGGATGAGCGATCCCGGATGCGTCCCGCCACGGCCATCCAGTCTGGACCGCAGTGCAGCGTGCCATGCCAGGAGCGAGCCCCGTTGTTTCGCTAGGCGCCCGCTGTGATCACCGTGTCGGGCTCCGGTCGTTGTCCCCGACGTCGGCCTGACCGTCTGCGCGTGATGGGGTTAGCCTGGAAGAATCTACTTCCCTTAAGGAGCCGTGATGGCCTCGATCCTCAGCAAGATCCGGCGCTTCCTGAGCAGTCCCCAGGGACGGCGAGTGGTTGATCAGGCCCGGTGGTACGCAAGCAATCCGCACAACCGCGCGAAGCTGCGCGGCCTGCTGTCTCGACGCCGCAGATTCTGACTCGGCAGGCGTGCAGATCTTGCAATCGTGTGCAGTTGATCACATCGCTGGTTGAAGGAATACGGGGAACAAACCTTTAACAACCCGCACCAGGACCTCCAGGGTGACACATACAGCCAAGTGGCGCGGACGGGATACACCTGGACAGTACTGAATAGGAGCCACCTTTACACCGAAGAGGTCGCCGGTTCGAGCCAGTATAGTTCCTATCAGAACAAACCTATTTTTCGCGAGCGACCGCCGAATGCACGTTTCGGTATACGCAGCGTAGAGATACGTTGAATGCGCGGAAGTCGTCTTTACCGTACGCTCCTGTCAAAACGCCCTTGAAGGCTAAACCGGCACGTCGTGTTGCTACCACGTCCACGGGGTTGTCACTGATATACGTCGCAGATCTTGCGTTAACACAGTATGTACCCAGTAGCTTGTCAAAGGGTTTGGGCGCAAACTCATCGAGGGACCCCGGTGAGCGGCCAACGATAAAGGAGAACAGCCGCAGGGGAATATCGGCGGATCGAAGCTTATCTTTAGCTGCACACTCAAGGCTGTTTGTGACTATTCCTAGCCGAACTCCGCGAGCCTGTAAGGACAGCAGCATGCCTTGGATGTCACCGATCGAGCGATATTGCACCGTTCGGCGGTACAACGCAGCAAAATCTTGGAAGCCTTCCGAGGTTCCAAACCATGTAGCAAAGCAAGTCTGAAAAGAAGTACTCCCATACACGTGAAGGAAGCGGTGCCAGTCCGGTGGATCAAGGTCAAGAGCCGCGGCCGACGCGACACAAGCTTTGAAGCTAGCTACGCATGTGTCGATGAGTGTGTCATCCAAATCGAAGAGGATGGTCTCGCATGAAAAGACAACATCGGTCATCCATAGCTACCTTTCGCTTGTGTTGCCACCCTCTACCATGAGACGTGCCACTTGCCTTGTTCGTCGAAGATCCTCGGAATAACTGATTAGGGAAGGCATGTAGAGCTTCCTGCTGTATGCACGAGCAGCTCGACTGCGCTCGGGTAGTTTTTTGCAAAAGCGTTCTTGTCCTCCATAACTGCGCGGAAAAGCTGTGTTAACTGAATCGAGTTTATACTTTTGAAAAACCGCTCAACTTCCCTTAATTCCGGCCAGCCGAGTACGAACTTGATGGTTCTAATATTCAATTTTATGGGAGCGGTCTGGAACACTTCTAGTAAGGAATCTAGATCTTTAACAAAAGCATGATTCAATTGATCTTCGATCTCGGGGGTGTTGCGCCCGTAATCCTGCTCTACCTCGATGACGTAGGCCCCAATAATAAATGATGCGCCGGCGACCGTAAGGACACTGATTGCCTCCTGCTCGGCGGTGCCACTGACGATGGCATCATCAACCAGCAAAACATTTCTGCCTCGAATACTCCGAGAGTCAACATACAATCCAGCGTGATCTAGTATTTTTTTCCGCTCAAGCTGGCTCCGGGCGGAGTAGTTGTCGCTATCCACATTCCGCATGTACAACGGGACTATGTTGATCGGATCTTCCCGTGTGCTGCACAACGCCACCCGAAGATGTCGCCGTATCCGCTTGGCGAGCTCAAAAGAAGCAGTTGGAATATACTTAAATGGCGCTGTGGTGATGACGGAAAAGTGTCTGCTTTGCATAAGCAAGCCGTCCAAACCGGACAATCTCTCTACCAATCCGGTTGCGTATCGCTCTGCCAACTCGGCGTCCCCATACTTAAACCTGCTGTACTTAGACGCATCATAGCTTCCACCCGCTGCGGCAAAAAGTTGGCCATTCGCGACCGATACCTGAAACAGGGAGACTCGTTGTATCATCAGCTCAGCTGTCCCGCCAATGCGACTCTTGCAATCGATTAGGAGTTCTAAAAGCATAATATGGGGCGCGTGGCTGACTTAAGAGCCAGCAAGACCTTTTACGACCCGTGAGCTGGTAAAGCGGATTGATGGACGGCTCGCAGTGGACACCGGCGGGAAGCTCGTAGGTCCCTCTCACGGGCCGCGTCCATCTCTTACTACTTACCACTACAGTCTGTCACCGCAAGCGGCACCACAGCGTAACCTCTCTAGCATTCTGACAACCAGACATGAAAAGGTCTAGGGAGCAGCGTCCGCTTGCTCCTCTGTCAAGCAGCGAGGGACTCTGCTTGGTTGGCGTCGGCGGGTAGCGCGCGGTAGACGGTGTCGGAGAGGCGTCTTTTGAGCGCGCGGATGGACTCGGTTTTGGTGTCGCCGGCCGCGCGTCGGCGTTGGAGGAATGCTCGGGCGTCGGGGTGGTAGTGGGCCTGGGTGATCGCGATGCGGTGTAGAGCGGTGTTGAGTTGGCGGTTGCCGATGCGCGACAGGCGGTGGCGGTGGCGGTTGCCAGACCAGACTGGGACGGGCGCGGTGCCGTTGTGGCGGGCGAAGGCGTGTCGGGACCGGAATCGCGTGACGTCGGCTGTCTCTCCGATGATTTTCGCGGCGGTCAGTGTCGCGCAGCCGCAGATTGCCATCAGGTGGGGAGCGAGCTGGTTGACCAGCGGTTTGAGTTCTTGGTCCAGGGCGTGGATCTGGGTGGTGAGTTCGTGGCAGCGCTCGGTCAGGGTTTGGGCTAGGCGGGCGACTAGCCCGTCGAGGTTGGTGAGTTTTCGGTGGTCGCGGTGAGGTTTTTGGGGTGCCATAGGCTGCGGGCCGGGGGTTGCCAGGATGGGTCGAGTTCGTGCAGCCAGCGCAGCCGGTTGATCACGCGGGTGCGTTCGGCGATGAGATCGTCACGGTGGCTGGCGAGCAGCCGGATATCGCGGGTGGGGCCGTCGAGGCAGGCGGTGGGCAGGTCGGGCTCGCGTAGGGCCGCGCGGGCGACGGCCAGCGCGTCAATCGGATCGGATTTGCCGTAGCTGCGGGCACTGTCGCGAGCATGGGCCATGAGTTTGGGTGGGACACGCACGATGCGCTGCCCAGCGCCGAGCAGGTCTCGTTCCAACCGCCGGGACAGGTGGCGGCAGTCCTCCACCGCCCACAATCGGTCGGCACCGAACTGCTCAGCCCAGGTCAGCACCGTCAAGTGGTCGGCCGTGGTGGTACCGATGGTGCGCTCACCGAGCTTGCGCCCGGCGTCATCAACAGCGACGACGGTGTGGCAGCGCTTGTGCGCGTCGATTCCCAAAACCACCATGCAACCTGTCTCCCTTCTCCGATGTGGGGTGACAGGACCGGCCGGCGGGCACATCTCAGTGGGGGCGACGCCAGGCTCCTCTTAAGCCACGCCGGTCGGTCCAGCTGACCCGGCCGGCCGCACAAGGGGACCAAGCCACGAACGGCAGGAAGTGGTGGAGCGAGCCGACCGAGCGTCGATCACCCTGACACTGAGAGAAGTGGTGTACGGGTGACTCGCTTGGTCGGCGTGTCTTCGTGATGTGAGACGGCCACCGTGCTGATCCTTCGAACCGAGCTGGCAACTCATCGAAGGAACGGGAGCACGATGGCCGAGGTCAATAGTGTGGACTTCGCGCGGCGAGTGCGCGAGAGCTTGGAGCAGGCGAGTCCGGATTTGCTCCGCGAGATGGTGCAGGTGTTCGCCGAGGCACTCATGGGCGCCGAGGCCGATGGATCTGTGGTGCGCCTTACGGCACGGTGAGCGAGGAACGGGTGAACCGCCGCAACGGCTACCGCACCCGGCGCTGGGATACCCGGGTCGGCACGGTGGAGTTGGCGGTTCCGAAGCTACGTGCCGGCAGCTACTTCCCCGGCTGGTTATTGACCCGTCGACGCCGGGCCGAGCAGGCGTTGATCAGCGTGGTCGCCACCGCCTATCTGCTGGGGGTCTCCACCCGGCGGGTGGACAAGCTGGTAGAGACCCTGGGGATCGCCAGTCTGTCCAAAAGCCAGGTTTCGGAGCTGGCTAAGAGCCTGGACGCAGCGGTGGAGCAGTTCCGCAACCGCCCGCTCGACAGCGGCCCGTATCGGCTGGTGCAGGCCGATGCGCTGACCGTCAAGGTCTGCGAGGGCGGCCGGACCGTCATCGTGCACGGGCTGATCGCGGTCGGGGCCAACGCCGATGGGCACCGGGAAATCCTCGGTTTCGAGGTCAGCTCCGCTGAGGATGGCGCCGGCTGGCTGGCGTTTTTCCGCAGCTTGGTCGCCGCGGTCTGGTCGGCGTCATTTTGGTCACTAGCGATGCCCACGCTGGTCTAGTCGCCGCGATCCGCGCCACCCTGCCCGGCGTCGCGTGGCAGCGCTGCCGCACTCACTACCTGCGCGAGCTGCTCACAAGGTGGCTAAAGCCAGCCAGCCCTGGGTCGCAACTCTCGTGCGCACCATCTTCGACCAGCCCGACGCCACCGAGGTGGCAGCCCAATTTGACCGGGTGGTCGCCGCTCTGCAAGCCAAACTCCCCACCGCAGCCGAGCACCTAGCCAACGCCCGCGAGGACCTGCTCGCCTACACTGCCCTGCCCCGGGAGATATGGCGCCAGGTGTGGTCGTCCAATCCCCCGGAGCGCCTCAATCGTGAGCTGCGCCGGCGCACCGACGTCGTCGGCATTTTCCCCGACCGCGCCTCCATCACCCGGCTCGCCGGCGCCGTGCTCATGGAACAAAACGACGAATGGACTCCAAGCCCGCCGCTACGTCGGCTTGGACATCCTCGCCAAAATCGACGCGCTATCGGCACCATCGGTAGACACCACCAGGAGGAGAAGACGATAGAGCCCATCAACGCCTAAAGTCACACTGAATCACATGGTGCCGTCTCATACACCAAGATCACGGACGCGGCCCGAGCCGAAAGGACGACAAGGTGTCGGATCGACTGTTCCGTGACCGTCGGGATGCGGGGCGGGTGCTCGCTGGCTTGCTCGAGCGCTATCGAGGGCGCTCGGACGTGGTGGTTCTCGGGTTGGCGCATCGCGGAGGTAGCTAGTGGTCGGGTGCCCAGTGCCTCAGACAGCGAGATAAGCGTGATCGGAGCCTTCGCACTGATGAAGTGCAGCGCGAGCAGTTGCGCCAGGGTCACCTCGCTGCCAGCCCCGGCGGCGGGGCGGCACGACACCATCCTCCGCAGTGGTCGGCAAGCCAACGGGCATCGTCGGTCGTCACCATCAACAGCCTGGCCTTGTGGTCGACGCCATGAACGCACGGAAGCCGTTGCCGGTACGAATTCCCTAAGACTCATGCTCCCGGATCGCCTCCAGGCACGGTTCTTGCCCGACCTCGTACTGAATGTGTCCACCGCGGGAACGACGTCGTCGCTCGCGGCCGTGGTGTCGATGCGCCGCGCCCATGCCGATGCACCAGCGCGACTCCAGCGTGGTCACACCCTGGCACGGTATGTACCGCGCCTCCACGATCCGCTTCCACGTCTGTTCCGGCGTCGTCTCAGTCTTAGGTCCCGAGCACACTCAGCCAGCTCTTGGCCGTCCGGGATACCCATCCAGCGACCGTAGCGCGCCGTTACAGCCAGCACTACGC
>JALZCN010000689.1 GCA_030863045.1 Actinomycetota bacterium
GTGCTGGCCGGCCGCGCTACGCCAGATCGCCGCCGATCCGACCGGTCTGGCCGCGCTGCGCCAGCCTGGCGGCTACACCGGCTGGTGGCTGGCTCGGCACGCTCGCCTTGGCGGCTGTTCGCCACCACACTGGCGGCTGGCCAGGGCCGTCGCGCTGGAGGGCCTCTATGACGTGGTGCCGGTGCACGACACAGATGATGCGCTGCTGGCCGCCGCAGGAGTGCGTACCGGGCTGAGCGTCACCGGCCCTTCCGACGCCAACGACTTACTTGCCCGGCTGGCCGACCCGGCTCGCACGGTCACCCCTGCGGTGGTACATGTCGCACACACCGCGCTGGCCGGTGCCGACCTCGATCCGGCAGAGGTGGAACCCCCGGTTCGAGTGCGGGCGGTGACCGGCGGGTTGGTCGATGCCGAGCGCGCCGTGGTGCTCGACTTGCCGTGGCTGGCCGCGGTGCTGCCAGCGGGGGAACTGGTGTCTGGTGGCGACCCGGCCGTCTTGGCCGACCTGCTCGACCTGGCGCTTGCCTCCGAGCGGGCCGCGCCCGAGCTGCTCAACGCGGACGGGGGGCAGACGGTGCGGTGGGCCGAGCTGACGGAAGTCGTGGCCGTGTGCGCTGCCACCGGGCTCACCGTCCCGGACCGGACGTTGCGGCTGCACGAGCACCTAGGGGTACGTCACGACGGCGCGGAATACCCGGTGCCGTTCTGGGTTACCGCAGACGGCACCGTGCACGCCGCCGACCCGGTCCGCGCCGTCGTCCTACTGCGGCCGCAACGTTCATTATTCTCGGACAGCCGGTAGCGTGCGGCCGAATCAGTACGCCCGATGGGCAGGCGGTGGGCGGTAAATTCGGCACCCAGCGCGACCAACGGGCACAGCTGGTCGGCCAGCAGCATCTGCACGGTGCTTACCACCGGGTGAATTCGTCGATGGCTTATCCAGCACCGTGCTGCGCTGCAACCAATACGCCCGCATCCGGTGCACCAGCCCACGCATGTCATCTGTGATTGTCATGACGGGTTACCGCCCGTTCTCATTGCTCAGCTCGTTTACTTCAGTGCGCGCCGAACCGTGGGCGCGTGCCGTCTGGTCGTAGTGGTGCGTGGGGGCGCTCAGCCTCATTGCACGAACTTCCCCAAGCGGCACGGTCAGCGCGGGTACTTCGTTGTACCCCGACTTCCCAACCCGACCGCTCCACCCCTCGATCCGGCCATCTGCCAGGCACAATCAGTCGGACTCCGACTGATTGTCAGGTCCTTTGATTGCGAATGTCAGTTACTGTACAACAGCACAAGAGCGGAGCAAAGAATGGTAACTCTGCGTCTAATCGAAAAGCGCAGAGAGTAGCCTGCGCTGCGCACGGTTGTGGTGCTCCGGAGCAGCTCAGCCGGCCCACACAAGTCACGATCGCGACCGACGCTGAGTGCGCCGAGCGGCGCTGCCCTGCCAGTGGATCATCGCGAAGCCGGTAAGCCCGAGGATGCCGCCGGTCAGGCAAGCCCACACCGATTCGGGTGATCCGTCGACGGCCAGCAGCGCCATTGCCGCGGCGAACCAGGCGACGGTGCCGACGCCGACCACCGGCCGCGGGTCGGCAAGGTTGCGCGGCAGCTCAGGGGGTGCGGGTGGCACATCGTGCACGGTAGCGCGTGTTACGGCGTGGTTGGATCCTGCGGGGGGGGGGTGGCCAACGTCACTCGTTCACAGTTGACAGCAATCGTAGGGTAGCCTAACTTAAGCTGCGCCGGCTTCGTGGTGGGAGTCCAGGCAACGCAGTTGGAACACGTCGGGCCCAACCTAACTGGGACTTCGGTCGGGCCCGACGGCTGTTACGGGCTAGGCCGATGGCCAGGCGTGTACCGGCTCGTTGGAGTGCATGTGCTCGATGTAACCCCGCAGCATGCCGGCCAATGCGGCCGATCGATCGGCTCCCCGGCTGGACAGCTTCGCTACGGTGGCACGCTGCCACGTCGCTCCGGTGCGCCGCGTCGCGCATCGCTGCTCGATCACCGCGAGGTAACGCTCCCGCGCGGCGTCGGACATCCCACAATTGCGCAGCCCATCGTGCGCCAGTGGTAGCAACGTGCGCAACACCAGCTCATCCGGGCGGACCCAGCCGGTGCCGGGCCAGTACAGGTGCGAGTCCATGCCCAGCCTCGCGGCCGCGTACAGATTGTTGTGTGCGGCCTGGAAGGACATCTGATTCCACACCGGCGCCTCGAGCTCGGCGAGACCGCGCATCGCGCCGAAGAAGAACGCGGCGTTGGCCAGCACGTCGATGACCGTGGGCCCAGCAGGCAGCACCCGGTTCTCTATGCGGAGGTGCGGCACGCCACCGGCAACGTCGTAGATGGGCCGGTTCCAGCGCCAGATCGTGCTGTTGTGCAGCCGTAGCTCCGACAGTGACGGCGTACCGCCCGTGGCCAGTACCGCTAGCGGATCCTCGTCCTCGATCTCCGGTAGCAACGGTGGAAAGTAGCGCACGTTCTCCTCGAACAGATCGAAGCTCGACGTGATCCAGCGCTCCCCGAACCACACCCGCGGGCGCACCCCCTGGTTGCGGAGCTCGGGCGAGCGGGTGTCCGTGGCTTGCTCGAACAGCGGGATGCGGGTCTCGTGCCACAGCGCTCGACCGAGCAGGAACGGTGCGTTCGCGGCGATCGAAACTTGTACCCCGGCGATTGCTTGCGCGGCGTTCCAGTGCGCGGCGAAGTTGTCCGGAGCGACCTGCAGGTGCAGCTGCGCAGATGTGCAACCGGACTCCGGAAGAATCGAGTCGGCGGCACACCACAAGCGTTCTGGCTGTGCTCCGGCCAGGGGCACTCCGTAGATGTCGAGTTCGAGCTGCTCGCCCGCGGCCAGGATCTGCTTGTTGAGCAGGGTGTAACGAGATTTTCGGGACATCCACCGCTGGTCGAAGTGATCTGATCGCAAAGTCGGCAGGATGCCGATCATCACCAGGGCGACACCGGCAGCGCGCGCCGCGTCGTTGGCGGTGTTCAATGCCGCCCGCAGCTCGCGCTCGAGTCCCACGACAACGTCGCCGGCCAGCGGTCGGGGTGCGACGTTGATCTCGATGTTGTGTTGGCCGAGTTCGGTCTGGAAGGCCGGGTCGTCGATGTGCTCCAGCACTGCCTGGTTGGCCATCGCAGGATCGAGGTTGTCATCGATGAGGTTGAGCTCGAGTTCCAGCCCTATCCGCTCAGGATCATTGGAGAAGCGGTCGCAGGCGAGCATCCGCGCCAGCGCATCCAGGCAAAGCTGGCTCTTCTTCCGGTAATTCTGCAAGTCCTGCCGGGTGTACTCCGCTTCTTTCACGCTTTTGCCCATCCGACCTCCCAGCACTTCACGGCGACCCGGTGCCGCGATCTGTGACCAGCCGCCGAACTGGCTCACCACCGGCTGAGCCGGCCATCCGACCAACTTGCGAGACTGACAGTGTGGGCGAGATCGTCGAGGTGTGCGACGTGAACGACCCGCGGCTGGCCGATTTCCGTGACCTGAGCGTCGCTGACCGGCGCCCGGATCGTCCCGGCGGACGAGGCCTGGTGATCGCCGAGGGCGTCACCGTGGTCCGCCGGCTGTTGGACTCGCCCTACCCATTGCGGGCTGTGTTCGGCGTCCCGGCGAAGGTATCCCAACTCGCCGGGGAGGCCGCCGTGCCCTGCTACACCGGACCGGCCGACTTGATGGCACAGGTGGTCGGATTCCATCTCAACCGAGGAGTCCTGGCGACGGCGGACCGGACACCGGTGCCGTCGGTGCCAGAGTTGATCATAGGCGCACAGCACCTGGCGGTGCTCGAGGGAGTCAACGACCATGAGAACCTGGGCGGGCTTTTCCGCAACGCAGCCGCCCTCGGGGTGGACGCTGTCCTGCTCGGTCCGGGTTGTGCCGATCCGCTGTACCGGCGCAGCGTTCGGGTCTCGATGGGGCATGTGCTACGAGTGCCCTTCGCCCAGCTTCATCGCTGGACCGACGACCTCGCGGCGTTGCGGTCGGCCGGATTCCGGATTGTGGCGCTGACCCCGGCGATTAATGCGGTGCCGTTGGGTGAGGCTGGGTTGGGCGGCGGTCGGGTGGCCTGGCTGCTCGGAGCCGAGGGTCCGGGACTGTCTGTCGAAGCTCTCGCCGCGGCGGACCTGACAGTGCGCATCCCGATGGCGGCGGGGGTGGATTCGCTCAACGTCGCCACCGCCGCTGCGATCGCGTTCGCCAGCGCGTGCCAGGTGGGACACTAGGTACGTTTAGAGTCAGTCACGTGGACCCCGGCCAGGCAGGCATAGAGCCTGGCGAGCCGACGCCGTGGGCGACCGGTCTGACCGTCAGCGCGGTGGCAGCGGTGATCGTCGGGATCGGGTTGCTCAGCCTGTCCCAGGGGCTGGCGCCGAATGGTCCTGAGCTCGTCGCGTTGGCGAACCTGCTCGTGGCTGCTGGACTGGCGCCGTCGATATGGTTAGGTCGGGTAACCCCGATCTGGCGCTGGGTGGCTTTCGGCACCGCCGCCGGCATTCTGCTCGCCTGGATCGCCCTGCTCCTCTCTCTTCTCTAGCGCCCGCCCCCGACTGTCCAGAACGCAATCGGGGTGTCGACAAATTGTGGATGATCTGTGGATACATGTGGATGGAGATTCGACGGATCTGTATTGATGCTCGGATACAGCAGTCTTCATCCAGAACGCGGCGGAAGGCGTGGAGTTAGGCCAGCGCGGTGCGCCAGGCAGAGTGGAGGGTGGCGAACGGGCCTGATTCGGTGATCAGGTGGGATGGGGGGCCGTCCTCGATCACCGCGCCGTCGGAGAGCACTAGCACGCGGTCGGCGATCAGGACGGTAGACAAGCGGTGCGCGATGATCAGCGCGGTGCGCCCGGCGAGCACGGTGGCCAGCGCGGCCTGCACCGCCCGCTCGGACGGGATATCCAGCGACGAGGTGGCCTCATCGAGCACCAGCACCGCCGGATCGGCGAGCAGTGCCCGCGCGAAGGACACCAGTTGCCGCTGCCCGGCGGACAGCCGCGCGCCGCGTTTACGCACGTCGGTGTCGTATCCCTCGGGGAGTGCGGTGATGAATTCGTCCGCGCCCACCGCCCGGGCAGCGGCCACCACGTCCGCACGGGAGGCCGATGGAGAACCCAGCGCAATGTTGTCCGCAACCGACCGGGAGAACAGGAACGACTCCTGGGTCACCATCACCACCGCTCGGCGCAGGTCGGCGTCGGTCACCGAGCGTAGGTCGACCCCGTCCAGCCGCACGGTGCCGTGAACCGGGTCGTAGAACCGCACCAGCAGCTTGACCACCGTCGACTTGCCCGCCCCGGTTGCGCCGACCAGGGCGACGGTCTGGCCGGCGGGGACCACCAGGTCCAGTTCCGGCAGTACTTCCGGACCACCGGAGCCATAGGAGAAGCGCACCTTGTCGAAGACCACCTCGCCGCGCACTGGCACGGGCAGCGGCACCGGCTGGACCGGATCGCCGACAATGGGGCGCTCCTCGAGCACCCCAGAGATCTTCTCCAGCGCCGCGGCCGCTGAGGAGTAGGAGTTGGCGAACATGGCCAGCTCGTCCAGCGGATCATAGAATCGGCCCAGGTAGAGCACGAATGCCGCGAGTACGCCCAGTGCCAGGGTGCCGTCGAGTACCCGCAGACCACCGAGCAGCAGGATCAGCGCCATTGACGCGCTGCCGACAAGCTGGATGGTCGAGGTGAACCGGGCGATCAGCCAGAACGTCTGGGTGTCGGCATCGGCGAACCGTCCGTTGAGCTCATCCATGATTGCCACGTTGCGCCTCTCACGGCGAAACGCCTGCACCGCGCGGATCCCGTTCATGGTCTCGACGAACTGCACGATCACCCGGGCGATCATGGTGCGGGTACGGCGGTAGCTGTGTTGGGAGCGCCGCTGGTACCAGCGGGTGAGTAGGGCGAGCGGGACGAAGCCGGCCAGCGCTACCAGAGCCAGCGGGGTGTCCAGCACCAGCAGCACCGCGCCGATCCCGACGATCGACAACAGCGAGATGAAGAAGCCATCCAGCCCCCGGTCCAGCAGGCTCTGCAGGGAGTCCAGATCACTGGTCAGTCGCGAGATGACCCGCCCCGACGTGTAACGCTCGTGGAAAGCCAGCGACAGCCGTTGGACCTGCCCGAATACCCGTTGCCGCAGATCGACCAGCACGTCTTGACCGATCCTGCCCGACAGCCGCAGGAACTCCCGGACGGCCAGCGCATCGGCTACCCCGGCCAGTGCGTACCCAGCGACGCACCAGGCCAGCGGCCCAGGGCGACCGTCCAACGCTGCCGGAACGCCGCGGTCGATCGCCGCCGCGATCAGCAGCGGGCCGGCCAGCAACGCGAGCTGATCGACGACGAGCAGCACGAGCGCACCGCACACCGGACGCAGGTGAGGGCGCAACAGCGAACCGAGTAACCGGCGAGACCGTGCGGCCAGCCGGCTCCCGGTGGCGGTGTCGATCTCGTCGAGGTCCTCGGTGGCGATCCCACGCCATGACCCTGTCATCGGGCCACCGCCACAACGTCCCCAATGACATCCACAGTGGACAGCAACCGCCGGTACTCGGGGATTTCGGCCAACAGCTCGGAGTGGGTGCCGACCGCTTCGATCCGGCCGCCGGCCAGCAGCGCCACCCGGTCGGCGAGCTGGACCGTGGATGGCCGGTGGGCCACCACCAACGCCGTCACCGAGCGCAGTACCTGACGCAGGGCCGCTTCGACCTCGGCTTCGGTGTGCACGTCCAGCGCAGACAGCGGGTCGTCGAGCACCAGCACCGCCGGATCCCCCAGTACCGCGCGGGCCAGCGCCAGCCGCTGCCGTTGCCCCCCGGACAGCGTCAGGCCCTGCTCTCCGATCCGGGTATCCAAGCCCCAGGGCAATGCATCGACGAAGTCCTCGGCTTGCGCCACGCGCAGCGCGCGGCGCACGGCGTCATCGGTGGCCTCCGGCGAACTCAGGGCCACGTTCTCCCGCACCGACGCCGAGAACAGCACCGGATCCTCGAAGGCCGTCGCCACCATCGTGCGTAGGTCCGCCAGCGCCAGGTCCCGCACATCGACTCCGTCGATCAGGATCCGCCCGCCGGTGACGTCGGCCAGCCGGGGGACCAGCGCGGTCAGGGTGGTCTTGCCGCTGCCGGTGGCACCCACCAGCGCCACCGTCTCACCCGGCCGGACCTCGAGGTCCACCCCCCGCAGCACCTCGGTGTCGGCGCCCGGATAGCGGAAGTGGACTCCCTCTAGCCGTAGCGCACCGCGCATCGGACTCGCCGGGGTCTGAGGCAGCGGCGGGTCGGTCACCGCGATGACGGTGTCGCGGACTTCCCAGTACCGGGTGGTCGCCGCGGTGGCGTTGCCGGTCTCGGCCAGCAGCCAGCCCAGTGAGTCCAGCGGCCAGCGCAGGTAGCTGAAGATGGCGACGGCTCCGACAACGGTGCCCAGCGACAGCGTTCCAGCCGCCACTGCATACCCGCCGATGGCCAGCATCGCGGCCAACGTGAGCTCCGGCAGGGTGATGATCAACGCCCAGAGTGCGGCGAGTATCCGCACCTTGGTCAGCTCGGTCTGGCGCAGCTCCTTGGCCTGAGTCAGGAAGGCGCGGGTGGCCCGGGGACCGCCGCCGAAGGACTTCAGCACCCGGATGCCTAGCGTGGCCTCCTCGACGACGGTGGCTAGGTCGCCCACCTGGTCCTGGGCCCGCCGCGCAGCACGCTCGTAGCGACGCTCGTAGCGCCGACACAGCACCACCAGGGGCACTGCCATGATCACGGCGACAATCCCGAGCTGCGGGGCGATCACCAGCAGGACCGCCAACCCGATCAGCACGGTCAGCACGTTGATCACCAGAAAGAGGCCGGAGAACGCGATGAACCGGCGAATCGTGGTCAGGTCGCTGATCGCGCGGGACAGCAGCTGGCCGGACGGCCAGCGGTCGTGGAAGGCCACCGGCAGTTGCTGCAGGTGGTGGTAGAGGTCGGCCCGCATCCGTTTCTCGATGTCGGTGGTCGGGCGGGCCACCAGCTGCCGGCGCAGGTAGATCAGCCCGGCCTCGACCAACCCGAGTGCCAGCACTCCGACGCACAACAGCACCAGCGCGCGACGGTCCCCGGTGGTGAGCGGGCCGTCGACGATGCGCTGGATCACCAGCGGGATTCCCAGCCCGGCCAGCATCGCTCCCAGCGCCGCCGCGCCCGAGCCCAGCAGCCGCCCACGCACCGGCCGGATGTAAGGCCACAACCGGCACAGCACTGCCAAGGAAGGTTTTTGGTGGGGATTCATCTCGATCAGACGCTAACTGCCGCACCCGGTTGGGGCATCCGGTTTTCGGATCCCTCGAGTTATCGCGCGTTCGGCATCCAGAACGCGGCGATTTCAGCCGCGTGGTGAGCGCACGCCGAGCAGCACGTCTTCCCATGAGGGGATGGCGGCGCGATCCTTGCGGGGTCGCTTCGGTGGCGCCTGGGCGGGCTCGGCTGGTTGGTAAGCCGGTCCGTCATCGGGCACCGCCCGAGATTGGGGCTGCTTGTCGGCCACCGGCGGCACGGTGCGTAGGTGCGCGGCCGGTTGCGGATCGATGAGATCGGTGGCGTGCTCGTCGTTTGCGGTCACCGTGCCGCCATGCGCGCCCGGATGAAAGGTCCAATGCGCCCGGTTGTCAGACCGACCGGTCCGCCAGCGCAGCTGGACGACCCACTTGCCGTCCTCTCCGCGCCAGGAGTCCCAGGCTACGGCCCCGTAGTCGTGACCCCGCCGGCGGAAGGTCTCGCTGAGGACCTCGTCAAGGGTGCGTACATCGGGTCCATCCGCGCGCACCGGGTGTGCTCGCTGGGTCAGTTGCGCCATGCGGGATCGCTCCAACAGCACGGGGTAGGCGAACCGCTCAATCCGCTCGCTGGGCACGCCGGCGGCGGTGGCCACCTGCTCGACGGACGCTCCGGCCCGGATCCGGGACTGGATCTCACGGGGTCGCATCTGGCTCTCCAGCTCAATCTCGATCTGGCCGAGGCTCTGAAGATCACCCCGTACTGCTGCGTGCAGGCTGTCGTCCACGGGTACGGTGAACCGCTCCCGGCGTTCACCGGGGCGCTGCGTCACGGTCTCCAAAATCACGGTGCGGCCGTCGGTCCCCAGACCCACCACCCGCAGCGCGCGCATCCGTAGGACCTTCCCGTCAAGTGCCCACCACCGTAGGCCCGCGTGGGGCGACGCCGGAGGAGGCGCGCCGCCGAGAAATCACAGCCGCTCCACCACCCAGTCGATGCATGCGGTGAGCGCGGAGACGTCGTCCGGATCGACGGCCGGGAACATCCCGATCCGCAGCTGATTGCGACCGAGCTTGCGGTAGGGCTCGGTGTCTACGATGCCATTGGCCCGCAACATGGCAGCCACGGCGGTGGCGTCGACGCTGTCGACGAAGTCCACGGTGCCCACCACCAGTGACCGCTTGTCCGGGTCGGTGACGAAGGGTGTCGCGTACTGCGTGGACTCGGCCCAGGAATACAGCCGCGAGGAGGAGTCGGTGGTGCGCGCGACACACCAGTCCAGCCCGCCGCCGGCCAGCATCCACTCGATCTGCTCCACCAGCAACAGCAGGGTCGCGACCGCCGGCGTGTTGTAGGTCTGATCCTTGACGCTGTTGTCCAGCGCGGTGCTCAGCGAGAGGAACTCCGGCACCCACCGGCCGGACGAGGCGATCTCGGCGATCCGCTCCAGCGCGGCCGGACTGAGCAGCGCAATCCACAGCCCGCCGTCGGAGGCAAAGCACTTCTGCGGCGCGAAGTAGTAAACGTCGACGTCCGCAGCATTAATCGGGAGGCCACCGGCGCCGCTGGTCGCATCGATCGCCACCAGGGCGCCCGATGAGCCGGCCGGCCGGCACACCGGCACCATCACCCCAGTCGAGGTTTCGTTGTGTGCCCAGCCGATCAGGTCGCAGGACGGGTCGGCGATCGGCTGCGGGGCATCCCCCGGTGGGGCGGAGATCACCACTGGATCGGCCAGGAACGGGGCGCGTGCGGTGACGGTGGCGAACTTCGCGGAGAACTCGCCATAGCTCAGGTGCAGCGAACGCTGCCGGACCAGACCTAGGGCGGCAGCATCCCAGAACGCGGTGGTACCACCGTTGCCGAGCACTACCTGGTACCCCGCGGGCAGGGCGAACAGCTCGCGCAGCCCCGAGCGGATCCGTCCGACCAGCGACTTCACCGATGCCTGCCGGTGCGAAGTGCCCATCACCGAGACACCGGTGCCGACCAACGCCGCCAGTTGCTCGGGACGGACCTTCGACGGCCCGCACCCGAACCGCCCGTCGGCAGGTTTCAGCTCGGTGGGGATGGTCAGCTGCGCGGTCTGGGTCATAGCTCAGACCTTACGATGCCCTCCAGAGCTCATGGCGACCACGAGGTTCCGGTGATGCGTTCGTAGGCCTCGATGTACCGCCGCCTCGTTTCCGCCACGATCGCGGGGGGAATGGCCGGTCCGGGTGGCTCGCGGTCCCATCCGGTGCCGACTGCCCAGTCCCGGACGAACTGCTTGTCCAATGCGTACTGCGGCGCACCGGGCTGCCAGCTCTCCGCGAGCCAGAAACGGGAAGAATCCGAGGTGACTGCTTCGTCGCCGAGCGTCAATTCCCCAGTGGCGTCCCAGCCGAACTCGAACTTCGTGTCAGCGACGATGACGCCGTTGTGCATCGCGTGCTCTGCTGCCGTCGAGTAGAGGCGAAGGGTCAGGTCACGGAGACGGCGCGCGGTGCCTTCTCCAATTTCGCGGGACATGTCGTCGAACGTGATGAACTCATCGTGTCCGGAATCGGAGTACTTGGTGGTCGGCGTGAAGATCGGCTCGGGTAGCCGGCTGCCGGAGACCAATCCGGCAGGCAATGCCACTCCCGAGACGGTGCCGCGTTTCTCGTACTCGCGTAGCCCCAGGCCGGCGAGGTAACCACGAGCGATGCACTCCACCGGGATCATCCTCAGCGGAGTGCAGCGGATCGCCCTTGACTTGTACTCGTCCGGCACGTCGGTGGCGGAGATCAGATGATTGGGCAGCACATCGCCGAGTTTGTGAAACCACCATACCGACATCTGCGTCAGTAGCGCGCCCTTGTCCGGAATGGTCGTCGGCAGCACCACGTCGTAAATAGATATCCGGTCTGACGCGACGAGCAGTAAATCGTCATCGATAGAATACAGATCCCGAACCTTACCGCTCGATATGCGCTCCACCTTCCCACCGTACCGAGCCTCCTAGAGCTCTACGCTCCCCGAGGTCGACACCAGGGGCCGTGCGGCGCGAGTCGGACAGCTCGTGTCGAACTCGGCGCACAGGAAGCGGGTAGGTTGATCGACGTGAACGTGCGGGGGACTTTCGGGAAGCTTGTCGGGGAGCTCGATTACCCGATGTTCATCGTCACCGCCCGCGCGGGCGACGAGCGGGCTGGTTGCCTGGTTGGATTCTGCACCCAGAGCAGCATCGACCCGCCGAGCTTCCTGGTTTGCCTGTCGCGCAAGAACCGCACCTTTCGGGTAGCGCGCAGCTCCACCTGGCTGGCCGTGCATTTCGTGCCGCGGCGGGCCGAGGCGTTGGCGCAGCTGTTCGGCGGCCACAGCGGTGACGATGTGGACAAGTTCGCCCACTGTGCCTGGGAGGCCGGCCCAGGCGGATTGCCGATCCTGCAGGAGTGCGGGAACTGGTTCGTCGGGCGGATCCTTCAGCGGCTTGACCTCGGCGACCACGGAGGTTTCCTGCTCGAGCCGGTCGCGGCTCATTGGGAAGGCAGCGAGTCACATTTCGAGTTCCACCGGGCGAAGCGCATGGAACCGGGGCATCCAGCGTGACCGCGGTGGCGTTGCGGCGGTTGCTGCCCGAACCGGCGATCGTCACTGCCGTGGAGGCACTGGCAGACCTCGCGCTGGCCGATCAGGCTCCCGATCACCGTCCGTACCTGGTGCTCAATATGGTGGCGACCGCTGACGGTGCGGCCACGGTAGCCCAGCGCACCGCCCCGATCAGCAACGCTGCAGACCGGCAACTGTTCCACGAGTTGAGGGCGCACGTCGATGCAGTCATGGTCGGCGCCGGGACAGTGCGCATCGAGCGGTACGGGCGCCTGGTGCGCGATGCGCAGCGCCGGCAGCGCCGCGTCGCTCGCGGGTTGGCGCCCGATCCGCTGGCCATCGTCGTAAGTCGCAGTCTCACCCTCAGCCCGGATCTGCCACTGCTGGCCGACCCGCACTCCCACGTGGTGATGGTCACCGCCAGCCAGGGTGAGCTACCGGCATGCGCGGCACAGGTCAGCTACCTGCGGTCGGCGCCGGGGCAGGAGGTGGACCTGCCGGCGATGCTTGCCCGGTTGCGTGCCGACTACGGCGTGCGCTCGGTACTGTGCGAGGGCGGCCCCAACCTCAACACCTCGCTGCTGCCTGCCGGCCTGGTTGACGAGCTGTTCCTGGCGATCGCGCCCGCACTGGCCGGCAGCGCTGGAGGGTTGTCGATCGTCGACCGGGCGCCGCTGGCCGAGCCAGTCGGTCTCGACCTGGTGTGGCTGCTGGAATCAGACAGCCAGCTGTTCGCCCGGTACGCGCTTCGGCGCTGACCCGCCGCAGGCGAACCGTTCCAGCTAGGAGCGCCGGATCTGGTCCCAACCGGCCACGTCCTGAGGGCGCCGCGGTAACGGCCCGGTGTACTGCGCCACCGGACGGACCAGCCGGCCGGTGCGCTTCTGCTCCATGATGTGCGCGCACCAGCCCGCCGTCCGAGCGCAGGTGAACATCCCCGGCATCATGTGCGGCGGTACCTGCGCGAAGTCGAGGATCACCGCGGCCCAGAACTCGACGTTGGTTTCGATCACCCGCTCGGGCCGCCGGTCCCGCAACTCGGCCAGCGCGGCGTTCTCCAATGCCACCGCCACGTCGTACCGTGGCGCACCGAGTTCCTTGCAGAACCGGCGCAGCACCTTCGCTCGCGGGTCCTTGGCCCGGTAAATCCGGTGGCCGAATCCCATCAGCCGTTCACCGCGATCCAGTACGCCACGGACCACCGCGGTGGCGTTGCCGGTGCGCTCCGCCTCCTCGATCATCGGCAGCACCCGGGCTGGCGCGCCACCATGTAGCGGGCCGGACATCGCGCCGATCGCTCCGGACAGGCAGGCGGCGACGTCGGCACCGGTGGAGGCGATTACCCGAGCGGTGAACGTCGAGGCGTTGAGGCCGTGCTCGGCGGCCGACACCCAGTAGGCGTCCACAGCTTTGACGTGCGCCGGGTCTGGGTTACCTCGCCACCGGGTCATAAACCGTTCGGTGATGGTGGAGCACTGATCGATCCGGTGCTGCGGGACGGCCGGCTGGTAGATCCCGCGAGCAGATTGCGCCATATAGGACAGTGCCATGACCGACGCCCTGGCCAGATCCGCGCGCACCTGGGCGTCGGAACTGTCCAGCAGCGGGCGGTAGCCCCAGATCGGGGCGAGCATCGCCAGCGCGGCCTGCACGTCGACCCGGACGTCGCCGGTGTGCACCGGCAGCGGGAAGGGCTCGGCGGGGGGTAGGCCGTGCCCGAAGCGCCCGTCGGTCAGCAACGCCCACACGTCGCCGAAGGTCACCTGACCAGCGAGATCCTCGATGTCCACGCCGCGGTAGCGCAAGGCTCCGCCATCCCGATCCGGTTCCGCGATCTCAGTGTGGAAGGCGACCACACCCTCCAGCCCCGGCTTGAAGCCGGTGGTCTCGGCCAGCCCGTTCAACACAGTCACGCCGTCCTCCTTGCGCGATAGGGCCCAAATTGGGGCACGCGCGGGTCGCGGACTGGCCAGCGGGTGGGCGCACGCCACGGTGCGGCGCCGCGCGGGTGCGCTAACACTGCACCCGATGGCCACTCTGGGGCAATGTGGACAGTGGTTGCTGCAGGCATCCAGCAGGTGCCTGCGCCGAGCGGACGAGTCGATGGGATGTGCGGCGTGGCGACTGAGCGGACCCCACGCGGCCTGTGGACTGCTGAACTGGCGCAGATGCGGGTCGCGTACCCTGATAGGGCAATGGATGAAGCGGACATTGCTGGCACATGGTATGACCAGCTCGCGGGATGGCTTGACGAGGCTCTTTCCGCCGGTCTACCCGAACCCAATGCGATGGTGCTGGCCACCGCGAACGCCGAAGGGCTGCCCAGCTCCCGCAGCGTGCTCGCCAAGGGCCTCGACTCGCGGGGGGTGGTGTTCTACACCAATCTCACCTCCGCCAAGATGCACGACCTCAACGACACCGGATTTGCGTCGGCGACGTTCTCCTGGCTGGTGATGCACCGCCAGGCGCACGTGCGAGGGCCGATCGAGGAGATCACGCCCGAGGAGAGCACGGCCTACTGGCAGACCCGCCCGCGAGGTGCCCAACTGGCGGCGTGGGCCTCCGCGCAGTCCACCCCGGTGCCCAACCGGCGAGCGCTGGACGTCGCACTGGAACAAGCTGCCGCCCGGTTCATCGACGTCGAGCAGGTGCCATTGCCGCCACACTGGGGCGGTGTGCGGATCAAACCGGTGAGCGTCGAGTTCTGGCAAGGCAGGCCAAACCGGATGCACGACCGGCTGCGGTACCAGGTCGACGCTGACGGCGAGTGGAGGGTGCAGCGGCTCGCCCCGTGATTGCTCACCACGCTTCACTGGATGCGTGACGGGAGCGTCCGGCTCCAGTCAGACTGCGTGTCATGAGCGAGACGGCAGCACCCGGAGCACCGGGCACGGCTTCAGGCGATGAGGTCCAAACCGAACTCAAGCGGGTGATCGGGCCGAAGTTGCTGTTCTTCTTCGTGATCGGCGACATCCTGGGCACCGGAATCTACGCGCTGACCGGCAGCGTTGCGGGCGAAATCGGTGGCGCCTTGTGGGTACCGTTCCTTGGCGCCTTCCTGGTCGCGTTCCTCACCGCGTTCAGCTACCTGGAACTGGTCGGCAAGTACCCCAAGGCGGCCGGGGCCGCGCTGTATACCAACCGGGCGTTCGGGATCCCGTTCCTGACGTTCATCGTCGCCTTCACGGTGATGAGCTCGGGCATCACCAGCGCATCCACAGCGGCGGTGGCGTTCGGCCAGACGTACCTCCAGGAGTTCGTCACGCTGCCTGTCTGGGCGGTCGGGATCACCTTCATCGTGTTGCTGGCGTTGGTCAACTTTCGGGGCGTCGGGGAGTCACTCAAGGCCAACCTGATTCTGACGTGCATCGAGCTGTCCGGCTTGCTGATCATCATTGCGATCGGGGTCTACGCGGTCGGCTCGGGGCAGGGCGAACCGAGCAGGCTCACCCAGATCAACACCGCAGACTCCGGTGTGCTGCTGGCGATCACCTCTGCTACCGCGCTGGCCTTCTTCGCGCTGGTCGGCTTCGAGGACTCGGTGAACATGGCCGAGGAG
>JALZCN010000022.1 GCA_030863045.1 Actinomycetota bacterium
CCTGCTCCTCTCATCGGTCCAAGACACCCGACATGATCGAGCAGGCCCCCTTCATTTACAGGAACAGTAGGACGTCACCCGGTCAGGGTGTGGATGGGGCCGTGTCGGAACGGGGAGTCGGCGCGGACGCATTCGGTCTTGTACAGGCCGATCGTGGTCTCGGCGAGGGCGTTGTCGTAGGCGTCGCCCACGCTGCCGATCGACGGTGTTAGGCCCCTCCAGGAACAACGTCTGTCCGAAATGGACGGCGGTGTACTGGGTGAATTCAACGGGTCGTCGCAACACCTCGACAGTGAGGAGTTGCGATGGGCGCACAGCGACGACGTCGCTCGGACCAGGCCGGTCGGCCTGCGATGCGGTCGCCCGGTCGGCCGCCGGTGGCGCGGCGGGAGAATCGGCAGCGGTTCTGGGCGGCGATCGCCCGCGGGCTGTCTAGCGAGGACGCCGGCGTAGTCGCTGGTGTGTCGCCGGCGGTGGGGTCGCGGTGGTTCCGTGAGGGTGGCGGGATGCCGTCGATCAGCTGCGCTTCGCTGTCAGGGCGTTACTTATCGTTCGCGGAGCGGGAGGAGATCGCGATCCTGCGCGCCGGCGACTGCAGTGTGCGCGAGATCGCCCAGCGGCTCGGCCGTTCACCGTCGACGGTCTCGCGCGAGCTGCGCCGTAACGCCGCGACTCGCAGCGGCTACCTGCAGTACCGGGCCACGACTGCGCAGTGGCATGCCGATCGACGTGGCCGGCGCCCGAAGGTGGCCAAGCTGGCCGTGAACGACGCGATGAGGCAATACGTGCAGGATCGGCTCGCCGGGACGGTCACCAGCACGGACGGGCAGGCTGTTGCTGGCCCGGACGTTCGCTGGATCGGGCGTCGTCACGGGCGCCGTCAGGACCGCCGTTGGGCTACCTGGTGAAAGCCCGGAACAGATTGCCCACCGGGCTCGGGGTCGATTTCCCCGATGATGAGTCGATGCGGATCTCGCACGAGGCGATCTACCAGGCGCTCTACGGGCAAGGCCGCGGGGCGCTGCGCCGTGAGCTGTCCGCATGTCTGCGGACCGGGCGAGCACTACGCGTCCCGCGGGCCCGCACCAGGGGACGCGGAAAGCGCTTCGTCACCCCGGAGGTCATGATCACTGAACGACCAGCAGAGGCCGAGGACCCAGCGGTCCCAGGGCACTGGGAAGGCGATCTCATCCTCGGGCTGGGCAGCTCCGCGATCGCCACCCTGGTCCAACGCGCCACCCGGTTCACCATGCTCTTGCACCTGCCCCGGATGACCGGGCACAACGAACCCAGAGTCAAAAACGGTCCCGCTCTGGCCGGGCATGGCGCTGAGGCCGTCCGGGATGCGATCGCCTCGTCCATCACGACCCTGCCCGAGCAGCTGCGCCGGTCGCTGACCTGGGACCAGGGCGCAGAGATGGCCCAGCACGCCCAACTGCGTATCGACACCGGCCTTGAGGTCTACTTCTGTGACCCACACAGCCCCTGGCAGCGCGGCACGAACGAGAACACCAACGGGCTGCTGCGCCAGTACTTCCCCAAGGGCACCGACCTGAGCAAGCACAGCGTCAGCGACCCCGACGCCGTCGCAGCCGCCCTCAACAGCCGACCCCGCAAGACCCTCGGCTGGAGGACGCCCGCCGAGGCGTTGAACGACCACCTACTCACACCCCAGCAAAGCGGTGTGCATCGACCCCTTGAACCCGGGCTGGGAGCCTGCGTCGCTATGGTGGATCGCACCCTCACCCAGCGGGCGGCCCTGCCGGCGCCGGTAGGTGACGGCTTGGCGGATCGCCGCCTCAACGAAGTCGGTGTGCTTGCTCGTCGAGCACTCCGGAGCCGGGGATCAGCCCGGCGTAGGCGTCGATGACCAACGCGGTGTAGCCGAATCCGCCGCCAGCCGATGGCACGTCGGTGAAGTCGGCCACGTGCCCCAGACCGGGCGCTGGGGCATGGAAGTGTCGGTTGACCAGATCCGGCGCCCGGGTCGCAGCGGGGTCGGCCACCGTGGTGCGTACCTTCCGGGCCCCAGTGGCGCCGCGCCACCCGTTGGCGCGCATCACCCCGCTCCACCGTGCACCGGGCCACCGGGATGCCCTCCCGGTTCAGGTGCGCCCACATCTTCGTCGCGCCGTACAGCGACTCCGGCGACCGGCGGCCCTGCTCATTGGGCTGGTAGACCCCGGACAGCACCTCGGTGATCGTGGCGTCCCACAGCGCCCGCCTCCACGGCGCCCGCGACAGCTGCGCCCAA
>JALZCN010000025.1 GCA_030863045.1 Actinomycetota bacterium
GGTCGACGATGTGCGGATCAACTGGGTCTGGATACCACCGTGGGGCCCCGACAAGATCACCGACGACGGCCGGGAGCAACTGCGGGCCCTTGGCTTCACCGTCTGATCCCACTCGAAGGTGATCCGCTGGTGTCGCGATTTGCTCCGTGAACTCGACGCCACGACGTGGCCAGGCGTGTGAATGTCGCTAGCCACGATCTACCGAGAACGACCCCGACCTAGTTCACCCAGCGTAGCGGCCCATCAGCGGGGGTAAACAGGCGTCCTCGGCTGCGGGTGAGACGGCCTTATCTCCACGTAGTACCTCAATCCGGTCCGAACTCGGGCAACCAGATACCCAGCTGGTGGTTGGCATCGCCTTCGCGTGGCGATGCAGTGTGGCCAGCATCCGGGATACTTCTTGGTGCCCCGCGACCGTTCCCGGGGCGCAGATCAGGGATGCCAGGGACAGCGTCACCTCGCGACCGTCGACCTCCCACGGCTCATCGAGCACGGCGGAGCCCAACGGCACCACGTCGTCGGGATCGGAGATGACGACGAAGTCATCCCCGCCGATATGGGCGACGACGACTGAGGGGATCGCCTTGGCCGCCTCGATCAACGCCCGGCCAAGTTCGCGGATCAGGTCATCGCCCGCGGTGAAGCCACCTCTGTCGTTTACCGCACCGAAGTCGTCGACGTCCAACCAGCTCACCGCAAACGTGTCGCCATCGGCTACCTTTCGATCCACCAGTTCGGCGACCGAGTCGCCACCCGGTAACCGGGTGAGTGGGTGCAGGGCTGCCGCCAGCTCGATGTTCATCTCGGTCACGCCCTGGATCACATCGCCGATGCAGACCGTACCGGCGCACCGGCCGTCGGAACCCAGCACGACAATGTCGTCGTACCTGCGGTGCGCCGCGCTGCTGCGGACAAGCTCCAGTGCGGCCATGGCGTCGGAGCTGGACTCCAGGACCCGTGGCTCGTCGCCAAGCCGAGCGGCCTCCCGCTGGGCATACAGAGCGTGCCCGTAGGCTCCGCTGACGGCGAGCAGGAACCGGTTGCGGTCCAGCGTGTAGCACGGTTTGCCACCGTCATTCACCAGTACCACTCCGCTGATGGCCGGGTGATCGCTGAACACTGTGCGGATTTCCTTCCCGGTGGCTGATACCGGCAGGGTGACGGCGGGATGCATGAAGTCGGTGATCCGCGCACCGGGCAGGGCACGAGTGCGAGCCGGGGAGACCGGTGCTGGAAACTTCGTGACACTTGACATCGGCAGGTAGGTCACCGGACGGCGGTGGGGTGCTCCGAAGAGATTGCCCTGCGCTATGCCCACCCCGTGCTGGCGCAGGGTGGCCACCTGCTCCCTACGTTCCACCCCCTCGGCGACCACCTGCGCCCCGATCCGGGGAGCCAGGTACTGGAGCGCTTCGAGCACGGCCACGCAGCTGCTGTCCCTTGGCAGCCCGGCGACGATCTCGCGGTCCATCTTGATCAGGTCGGGCTTCGCCTCGGCCATCACCGCGAGCGGATAGTTACCAGCGCCCACCCCGTCCAAGGCAATGCCGTATCCCAGGCGACGCAGCCGTTGCAGGCCGGCAAAGAGGAGCTCAGGCTTCAGTGCGGCGTGCGACGGGTTGATCTCCAGCACAGTTTGGCTCGGCTGCCGGCCGGTGCCGTCCAGCGCGTGGTGCAGCGGTGCCAGCACGTCTGCGTCGGCAACAACGGTGTCGGCCATCAGGTTGAGGTGCAACGGTAGTAACGTCTCGTGCTCCGCAGAGCAATGCGCGGCCGCCACGGCTAACCTCACATCGAGGATTTCCAGCTCTCCTGCATGAGCGGCGCGACTCAACAGCGACCGCACATCACTGTCCGCGGGCCGGGCCAGCATCTCAATCGCCACTACGCCGCCGGTGTGCATGTTGATCAGCGGCTGAAATGCGAATCGGGTGTCCACCGACCTTTCGGGCACGGAGTGATGGTGCCCTGCGTCTTGATTGTCGGGCAAACGGTTGTACCTGTCTTCATCCGGTGTTCACTCCGCCGTAGAAACGTGCCACTGGGTAGTCGCCGGCGGCTAGACGCAGTACACCCGTCGCGCTGGCGGTGTCACAATAAGAACAGGATTCGTCTATATCCCTGAAGGCAGCCGGCTATGGTCGTCCGGTCCGGCACGACGAGCCCGTGCTCATGTCGCGGAGCTTGAACGGCTGCTGAAGCCCCAATGAACCAGATGGGCCCGCCTTGCGAAGGTCTAGGTAGACGACGGACTGGGCCACCTCGGTTCGTGCTGGATGTCGATGAAGGAGTACAGAGATGCATGAGTTTCAATGCGGACATCAGGAATGTGGCAGCCAGTTCGCTGCGTCCGACAGGGCTGCCCTGATGCGTCAGGTGGAAGAGCACCTCAGGGAAGTGCACAACGTCGAAAAGGCCACCCAAACTCTGCTGAGTTACCTCGAGTCGACCTGCGTGACGACCCGTAGCGTCAGGTGAGGATGTCCAGGATCTGCTGGCCGTAGCGGGTCAGTTTGTTCTCGCCAACACCACTCACCGTGGCCAGTTCGGCCAGGGTTGATGGAGATTCGGTGGCGATCTGACGCAGGGTTGCGTCATGGAAGACCACGTATGCGGGTACGCCCTGCTCTTTTGCGGCGGCGGCCCGCCACTCGCGGAGCTTCTCAAATACCGGAACGGCTGCCTCGGGTAAGCCGACGGGTGCGACGCGGCCGGCCCGAGATGTTGTTTGGGCCGCCTTCGCGGCGGTGGGTGTCACGCGTTCGGGTTCCCGGCGTAACTGGACCTCGTGCTGCCGGCTCAGTACCGCGGCACTCGATTCTGTGAGCGTCAACGTGCCGTAATCGCCCTCGACGGCGAGCAGACCCTGGGCCAGCAACTGGCGCACCACCCCGCGCCACTCGCCCTCGCGCAGCTCGGTACCGATGCCGAAGACCTTCAGGCAGTCGTGCCTGAACTGGGTGACCTTGGGCGTCTTCTTGCCGAGGAGGATGTCGATCACCTGTCCGGCGCCGAACTTCTGGTGACGTTCCCGGTCAAGCCGGAACACGGTCGACAGCAGCTTCTGCGCGGCGATCGTACCGTCCCAGGACTCCGGCGGTGATAGGCAGGTGTCGCAGTTGCCGCATGCTGCGGCGTGCTGGCCGAAATAGGCGAGCAGTTGGGCGCGGCGGCACTCGACCGTCTCGCACAGGGCCAGCATGGCATCGAGGTGGGTGGCCAGGCGTCGGCGGTGGGCGCTGTCGCCCTCAGAGGTGTCGATCAGCTTGCGCTGCTGCACAACGTCGGCAAGGCCGTAGGCCAGCCAGGCGGTGGAGGGTAGGCCGTCGCGCCCGGCCCGGCCGGTCTCCTGGTAATAGCCCTCGACAGACTTGGGCAGGTCCAGGTGGGCGACGAGACGCACGTCGGGCTTGTCGATACCCATGCCGAACGCGATCGTGGCGACCATGATCACGCCGTCCTCGCGCAGGAAGCGCGCCTGGTTTGCGGCTCGGGTCTGCGCGTCGAGCCCCGCGTGGTAGGGCAGCGCCTCAATCCCATTATCCACCAGAAACTCCGCGACCTTCTCCACCGAAGCCCGTGACAGGCAGTAGACGATGCCGGCGTCACCGGCGTGCTCGGTCCGCAACAACTCCAGTAGCTGCCGCTTGGGCTCGTTCTTCGGCACGATGCGGTACTGGATGTTCGGTCGGTCGAAGCTGGCCACAAAGTGCCGGGCGCCGGTCAGGTTGAGCCGGGACGCGATCTCGGCGTGGGTTGCCTTGGTGGCCGTCGCGGTCAGCGCGATGCGGGGCACGGCAGGCCAGCGCTCGTGCAGCGCGGACAGGGCGAGGTAGTCGGGCCGGAAGTCGTGGCCCCACTGGGACACGCAGTGCGCCTCGTCAATGGCGAACAGCGACAGCGTGCCGCGGTCGAGCAGCCGCAACGTCGACTCGACGCGCAGGCGTTCCGGCGCCAGGTAGAGCAGGTCAAGCTTACCGGTGAGGAAGGCGGACTCCACCTGGCGGCGCTGGTAGGGATCTTGTGTGGAGTTGAGGAACCCGGCCCGGACACCCAGGGCGGTCAGGGCGTCGACCTGGTCCTGCATCAGTGCAATGAGTGGCGAGACGACGACACCGACGCCGTCACGCACGATCGCGGGGATCTGGTAGCACAGTGACTTACCGCCGCCGGTCGGCATCAGCACCAGCGCGTCACCACCGGCGACGACGTGATCGATGACCTCCTGCTGGGTGCCCCGGAATGAGTCGTATCCGAAAACCCGGCGCAGCACTCGCACCGCATCGCTGACGTCCAGATCGGTTCCGGGGGAAGGCACCCGGGGATCCTGCATCAGCGGCTGGTTCAGGGCGCGCCGAGGGTGTCCAGGGCCTGCCTGGCGCCAGGGTGCAGTGGGACCGGGTCGGTCTGGCGAGCCTGCTGCAGGGTGATGTTCTCGGCGGCCGGATTGACTGCCACCAGGTCAGCTTTGTGCTCGAACAACGTCTTGGTCAGCACGCACGCCGCCGGAACGTCCAAGCTGTGCGGCACGAGCAGCAGGTTGGGCACCACGATGGTCGGGGTATCGGTGGCGGCCGGGTAGGTCGAGGCGGGGATGGTCGCGACGTCGTATACCGGGTTGGTCCGCCGCAGGGTGTCCAGTACTGCAGAGGTGTCGAGCAGCCGCACCCTGTTCCCGAGACTGGTGAACAGATCGGTGATGTTGGGAGTGGGCAGCCCACCGGAGAAGAACATGGCGTCGATCGTGCCGTCCTTCATCCCGTCCACGGTGGTGCCGATGTCCAGCCGCTGAGCAGCCAGGTCGGTGTCCGGATTCAGCCCGACGGCCTGCAGGACCCGGTTGGCGATCACCTCGGTGCCCGATTTCGGTGAGCCGGTGGACACCCGCTTACCCCGCAGATCGGCCAGGGTGGCGATGCCCGCGTCGGTGCGCACCACGACCTGGGTGTAATTGGGATAGAGCCTGGCCAGTGCGGCGATCGGCTGCGGTGAACCGGCGAAGGCGCCTTTGCCCTGCACCGCGTCGGCGGCTGAGTCGGCCAGCGAGAACGCCACCTGGTAGTTGCCCGCGACGAGCTGCTGGATGTTCTGCACCGAGGCGCCGGTCTCCGCGGCGGTGGCCTTGAGCTTGCCTTCGGTGGCCGCGTTCACCGCTTCGGCCAGCGCCCCGCCCAGCACGTAATACACGCCGCCGGTGTTGCCGGTCGCGACGGCGATCCGGCGGTCCGTAGTGATCTCGCAGCCGGGGCCGTCGCCTGGCGCGGTGGCCTGCTGACGGCCCCCGCACGCCACCAGGCTGATCCCGGTCAGCACTGCGGCAAGCAGCACCAAGATTGATCGTGTCATCCGGTACTCCCGGTGGGTCGGCTGGTCAGCAGGTGGAGCACGACAGCGAAGGCCAGCAGCGCGGCGCCGCAGGCGATCACAACGGGCTCCAAGTAGAGCAGCAACAGCGCAGCGAGCAGGCACAGTACCCGCTCTGGCCAGCCAGCCCGGCGGACCAGCCAGCCACCAGTGGCCACCGCCAGCGCGGCCACCGCGACCGCTGAGATCGCCGCCGTCCACAGGATGGTTTCAGGCGACCCGAGAGTCAGCAAGGCAGCACCGTTGCCGGTGAGCACGAACGCGAACGGCACCAGGAACGCGGGTAACGCGTATTTGGCGGCCTGCACCATGGTGGCCATCACCCGGCCACCAGTGATCGCGGACGCCGCCACGGCGGCCAGCGCGGTGGGCGGAGTGACCTCGGAGAGCACGGCGAAGTAGAACAGGAACATGGCCGCCTCGGGAGGTGCCACTCCTAGGTTCACCAGTGCTGGGCCGATGATCACCCAAGCGATGATGAACGACGCGGTCACCGGCACCGCCAGCCCTAGCAGGCAGACGGCCACCGCGGTGAGTATCACGGTGACGATCAGCGTGCCAGTCGGGTGATCGGTGATCGCGCGGGCGGTGCCGACCAGGATCGAGGAGAGCTGCAGCCCGAGGCCGGTCTTGGCGATGGTCGAGGTGATGATCCCGGCCGCTGCGCACACCGCGATCACCGGCAGCACGCTGCGCACCCCGGTGGCCAGCGCGACGTAGAGCCTGCCCGGGGTGAGCGCGTTGCGCCGGTCCAGGAAGGACAGCACCACTTGTACTCCGCAGGCGTAGACGACTGCGCTGAACGGTGGGACGCCGAACGCGAGGAACGCAACGATGACGCCCAGCGAGATGAAGTGGTAGCCGAAGCGGCCAAGCAGCCGCCACGGCGACGCCCTCTGCACCTCGACTGCGGTGGCACCCTGGCGGCGGGCGTCGATCTCGACGGCGAGCAGGATGCCCAGGTAGTACAGCAGCGTCGGGATGATCGCCCATAGCAGTACCTGCAGGTAGGACACCCGCAGGTACTCGGCGATGATGAAGGCTGCGGCGTCGAGCGTGGGTGGCGAGAAGATCGCGCCGATGCCTGCCGCGGCCAGCATCCCGCCCGCGTGCTCGGCCGGGTAGCCCGCGCGCCGGAGGATTGGCCAGGTCACCGAGCCGAGGCTGACGGTGGTCGCCGCGCCCGACCCGGACACCGTGCCTAGCAGGAACCCGGACAGCGCGACGGTGCGGCCCGGCGCGGTGCGGGACCGGCCGAACGCCGCCAACGAGAGGTCGATGAAAAACCGGCCCGCACCGGAGAGATCCAGCAACGCGGCGTAGATCGCGAACAGCACGAGGTAGCTCGCTGCCACGTCCAGCGGCACTCCGTAGAAGCCGGAGGCGTCGTTGTAAAGGGCGTTGATGATCTCGTCGACGTTCAGGCCCTGGTGGGCGATCGACCAGTTCTGCGGCAACAGCCCGCCGTAATAGGAGTAGGCCAGAAACAGCAGGCAGACGGCAGGCAGTACCCAACCGGTGGTTCGCCGGCAGGCCTCCAATACGAGCAGCAGCAACACCCCACCGGCCAGCACGTCCGGCCCGGCGAGGATGCCCTGCCGGTCCAGGAATGCGTCGAACCCGCCACCGCCGGCGCCGATGTGGACCGGGAGCACCGGGTAGAGGCACACTGCGAACGCCAGCGCCGCCAGCAGGTAGTCCACGACGCCCGGGTTGTCGGTCACGGCGAACCCACGCCGCTTCCGCAGACCCGAGCGGTAGCACAGGAAGACCAACGGCAGCGTCAGGGCCAGGAACAGGATGAGCGCGAACTGGTTACCCTGCGCCAGGGGCCAGAACACGTGGTAAATCGTGAATACCGCGACGAGCGCGCTGGCCGCCGTGACCCCAGCGACCACCCGCCCGGTGAGCCGGCGGGCCGGCCGCTCCTCGTCCTGGGCGATGACCGGTCTGTCATCACCGTGGTGGTGGTCGACACCCGTTTCGCCGACAGCCATCGTGGCGAATCCTATGGTGCGGAGTCGGTGGTCACGCTGTACTAGCGGACGTGGCGCCCGCCGCAGGCACGCCGGTTCTGGTCGGCCGGGACGCCGAGCTGGCGGCAGCTCGGCGTCTCCTGGACGCGGCCCGGGCCGGTGCGGGCGGCTTGCTGCTGGTCACCGGTGAGGCGGGCATCGGCAAGTCTCGGCTGCTGGCCGAGGTCGCCGGGTTCGCCCGGTCCTCCGGGTGCGCGGTGCTGACCGGACGCGCGGTCCCCGGC
>JALZCN010000043.1 GCA_030863045.1 Actinomycetota bacterium
CACGTCGGGCACCTTCAGCCTCGATGGCGGCACCTGGGACGTGGACAACAACGTCTGGCTGGTGGGCGACGAGCGCGAGGTGATCGTCGTTGACGCCGCGCACGACGCGGACGCGATCGCCGCTGCGGTGGGCGATCGGCGGGTGCTGGCCATCGTGTGCACCCACGCCCACGATGACCACGTCAGCGCCGCACCGGCACTGTCCCGGAAGTTGGCAGCGCCGGTGCTGTTGCACCGCGAGGAACACGTACTCTGGCGGCTCGCGCACCCCGACACCCCCCCGCCGGATGCCGAACTCGCTGACGGCGACGTGCTGCGCGTCGCGGATACCGCCTTGCAGGTGTTGCACACTCCCGGGCACTCCCCCGGCTCATGCTGCCTGTACGCCCCTGAACTGAACGTCGTGTTCAGCGGCGACACGCTGTTCCAGGGCGGCCCAGGCGCCACCGGCCGGTCGTACTCCAACTTCGACGAGATCATTGCCTCGATCCGGTCCCGGCTGCTCACGCTGCCGGCGGCGACCGAGGTGCGGACCGGACACGGCGACTCCACCACCATCGGCAACGAAGCCGAGCACGTCGGCGAGTGGCTTGCCCGAGGCCACTAACTGCGTCTATACCGTCTATACACCGTTGTGTCGCTACCGTAGCGTAGGGGCCCTGTCACGGACCGCTGGCGAGGGTCTGGCGAATCGTCATGAGATCCTCCGGCGAACTCAGTCGAGGGAGGATCCGTGTCCACTTCCGGGCGCCACCGTGGCCCGTCGCGATACCGGTGGCTTCCGGTCATTGCGGCCGCGGTGCTCGGCGTTGCGTTGGGAGCCGGAGTCATGGCTGCCACAACCTCGGGATCCGACTCGCCAACCCCGCTGGTCGCGCCACAGCAGGCGACGGCGTCCAGCAGCCCAGCACCACCCAGCACTCCGCCACAACCGGCTGAGGCCGTGCGTCAAGTCGAGCCGGTTGGCTTCGCTACCCCTGCCACCGATGCCAGTGGCCTGTCGTTGACCGTGCCGTGGCCGGAGGGGATCAATCACGGAGTGCGGGTCACCGTCGCGGTGACCAACCCCACCGAGGCACCGATCATGGTCGACACCGCCAAGTTGGGCCCGCTCAACCCTACTTTTGACGGCACACCGGTGCGAGTATCCATGACCCCGACGAGAACGAAGCTCATGCCGGGTGACGGTTACGTCTACGAGGCCGTGATCACGTTACCCACGACGGCTGTCGGGCAATTGAAGCTCAAGCTCGGCGAGGTGACCGTCGCCGGGCAGACCTCTTGCGGCACGCCTAGCGGTGGCTGAATCAGGACGCCCCGACCATTCGCATGGCGGGGACCGTCACGGCGCGCGCGGCAGCGCTGAGACCTGCTGGCACGCTAGCCCGTGACGGCTCGATCACCCGACATTCGGTGACGATGGCGGTGACGAGGTCGGCAGGGGTCACATCGAAGGCGGGGTTGAGGGCGGTGGACTCGGCGGGTGCCATCCGCCAGCCTCCTACCAGGAGCACCTCATCGGGGTCCCGGTACTCGATGGTCACCGCCGCGCCGGTCGGTGTGTCGAGATCGAGGGTGGCGGCCGGGGCAGCTACTACGAACGGGATACCGGCTCTGGCCGCGGCCAGCGCCAGCGGGTATGTACCGACCTTGTTGACCACGTCGTAGTTGGCGGCGATCCGGTCAGCGCCCACGATGACCGCATCCACTCGCCCGCTGGCGATGAGCCCCGGCCCCGCGGAGTCGACGATCACCTGATGCGGGACGCCCAGGCGGGCGAGTTCTACCGCGGTGATTCGGGAGCCCTGCAACAGCGGGCGAGTCTCGCCGACCACCACCATTTGGATCAGCGCATCGGCGTGCAGGGCCCGGACGACGCCGAGCGCGGTACCCCACTCCACGCAGGCCAGCGCGCCGGCATTGCAGTGGGTCTGTAGCACCATGGGACGATCGCCGACATAGCTGCGCAGTAGGGCGGCGCCGAGCCGGGACAGCGTCGCGCAAGCCCGCACGTCGGCCTCCACCAGCGCCTGCGCAGCATCCAGCACCGCGGCGGGTCCACGCGGCACCGTGGGCAGTACCCGC
>JALZCN010000063.1 GCA_030863045.1 Actinomycetota bacterium
TCGACGACCTGCGCGCGCTGGTCGTCGCCCAGATCACGAGCTTGTTCGAGTTGCTCGAGATGCATCGGGTCATAGACGTCGGCGATGACGATGTGGTTAGACGTCTTTAAAGACGGGATCTGCTCGAGCACGTGGCCTTGAAGAACTACCAACTGCGCCCACTCCAGCTCGGGGCCGATCGACACCGCAGCGACGTGCCGAACATCGAAGTCAGCAAGTCGATCCGAAAATGACGGCCCTGAGCAGTGCGGGTTGAGGCTGATCAGGCGCACCTCGTGCTCACCGGACAGCACCTCGGCCATGTTCCAGGCCCGGATCGCCGGCCCCGCCATGCGCTGCGACACCGCGTCCGCGGTAATGACCAGGATCCGGCGGCGCGCGCCGTACACCCGCTCGACACCGAGAGCCTCCACGATCGCGTCGTGCGCGAGCAGGTAGGGGATCTCAGGCGAAGTGCGCTCCAGGGCGTTGCGCATCAATGGGAGCAGATCGGCGTCGGTGCGGACACGGGCGGCCTGCTCAGCCCGTCGCGACGCGGCCAGCGACGGCAACATCTCCACGAACCGGTCAATGGCGTAGATCCCGGCCATGGCCACCCGGGGCACGGCGATTGACCCTGGTGTCTCGGTTTGTGGGCTGCGGCGGGTCAGCTCCAACTCGGTGGGGTCGCACTCACCGCGGGCGGTGGCCCGGCGTACCGCCAGTGCGAGCGCTGCGGGCAACACGGTGGCCAGGGTCTCGTCGGAGACGTTCTTGTACAGCGCAGCGAGCGCATTGCGTTCCAGTAGGTAGGTCTCACGGGCGGGGTCAGCGCCCTGCAGCGAGGCGTGGTGGCGGTGATAGGCGATCGACCGCGGTTCGTAGCGCACCCGATACCCGCGCAGGTTGAGCCGCCAGCCCAGGTCGACGTCCTCGCAGAACATGAAGAACCGTTCGTCGAACCCGCCGAGTCGCAGGAAGACCTCGCGCCGGATCAGCAGCGCGGCGCCCGTGCCGAACAGCACGTCGCGGGCAGTGTCGTGGGCACCGTCATCAGGCTTGCCGACATACGGTTTGTAGCCCATCCCGTACCAGGTCAGGCCCCCGTCGACGTAGTCGATACGCTTCCCGTCCCAGTCCAGCACCTTGCTCGCCACAGCGGCGACGCCGCGATCGCCGCGCAGCACCTCGGCGGCGGCTCGCACCCAGTTCCGGTGCGGACGCGCGTCGCTGTTGAGAAAACCAACGATCGAGCCCGTTGCTTGGGCCACCCCAAGATTGCAGCCGCCAGCGAACCCGGTGTTGGTGGCCGAGCGGATCAGTTGGACCTGCGGTACCGCGGCGGCTATCTGCCGAGCACTGCCATCCCTCGAGGCGTTGTCCACGCAGATCAGCTGGAGCCGGTCAGCAGGCCAGTCCAGTTCGTCGCGCAGCGCGCGCAGGCAGGTCACAGTGTCCTCGGCACCGCAGTAATTCACCACGACAACCGACACCCTCGGCAGCTCGCGCACAGCGCCGTAGGGTGCCCCATCCCGCATTCAGCAGGCTCAGCGGGGTTTCGGAACGTCGAATAACCCCGTGCAGCCCGCCGATCAGAGCCGGTCGGACCAGATAAGCCATAGGGCGCAGCGGTGCACTGTGGCGCGCTGGGCGATGCGGTGGCGCGCGACCAGGGTTGCGGGCAACCAGGCTGCCACCTCCGCGAGCACACGGAGCCGTAACCGCAAGGCGAAGTTGGGTGTCAGCGGACGGTTTCGGCGAAACGGCAGTATCAGGGTCAGCGCGGCGAAGCGGGCCAGCTCCCGAGCGGCTATCCCGGCAGGCGCGCAGCGCAGCAACACCAGCAGCCGGTTGCGCTCATTCCAGCGGTGGAAAATTGGCGTGCCGTGGCGCGCCGAGGCACCGCCGAAGTGCCGGACCCGGGCATCCGGCACAGCAATCACCCGATAGCCCGCCAGCCGGAGCCGCCACGACGTGTCGGTGTCTTCGTAGTAGCAAAACAGCGACCCCGACACACCCCCGGCGGCGCGCAGCACGTCGGTGCGCAGCAGCGCTGCCCCGCCGCAGAAGCCGAATGGCAGCGGGCCGGTGGTGTCCTGGCCGTACCCGAGGCGGGTGAGCGCGACGCCGGTCGAGGTCACGGTGCCGTCGCCGGAGTACAGCACCGAGGCTGCGGCAGCGGCCCTGTCATCGTCGTCCAGGGCCTGCTCCAGCGCCGCGAGCCACCCCGGCTCCGGCCGTGCGTCATCGTTGAGCCATGCCATATATGGCGTCTTGACTTGCGGCAACGCAGCGGCCAACGCTCCGGCGTAGCCGACGTTGCGGTCCCTCCGCAGCACTCGAGGTGGCACCGGGCGGCCAGCGATCTCCTCAGCGGACCCATCGGTCGAGGCGTTGTCCACCACCAGTACCCGGTGCGGACGGGTCTGAGTGGCCAGTGCGTCCAGGCAACGCCCGATCAGGCCGCGGCCCCGCCACGTGACCACGACCACCGTGGTTCGAGCGCCTGCTGACACGGGCGTGACGGTACCCGTGCCAGGCAGGCCGGATGTCTAGGCT
>JALZCN010000075.1 GCA_030863045.1 Actinomycetota bacterium
GTCCAACGACCCGTGGCTTGGTAGGGCTCCCGGGGCAGCAGAGCAGGGAACTGGATCTCCTGAGCGCCGATCGCGTTCATCTCCTGGCGCACCACGGCCTCGATGTTGCGCAGCACCCGCAGGCCCAACGGCAGCCACGAGTAGATGCCTGGGGCGACGCGGCGGACGTAGCCGGCTCGCACCAGCAGTTTGTGGCTAGGCACCTCGGCGTCTGCTGGATCCTCGCGCAGGGTACGCAGGAACAGCGTGGACAACCTGGTGATCATGCTTGGGGGCTCCTCAATCAGCCGGATCGCGAAGTCAGCAGCGTATCGGGGCCACGGATTGTCGGTCCTCCCGGTTAACGTCTGCGTGTGAGCCTCTCGGTCAATATCAGGGGCAGCCGGGTGGCGGCTGGGTTGGGCGCGCTGCTGGTCGTCGTGGTCGCCGTGATCACGCTGCTGTCCGCCCGGCCACCAAGCCCGATGCCTGCATCGGGGCCAGTCGGCGAGTTCAGTGCGCAGCGAGCGTTGGGCCATCTGCAGGAGTTCGCCACCGAGCCCCGCCCGTTGGGCAGCGCAGCCAGCGATCGCGCCCGGGACTATCTGGCCGACGAACTGCGCTCAGCGGGGTTCTCGGTACAGATCAACCACGCAATCGGCGGCTCCACCGCGGAAGGGGTCGCGTCGTTCGGTCGGGTGGATAACATCGTGGCCACGTTGCCGGGGCGGGATCCGACCGGCAGCGTCGTGCTCGTCGCACATTACGACTCGGTCGCAGCCGGGCCAGGCGCCTCCGACGACGGTGCCGCTATCGCCGCGATGCTGGAGACGGCGCGCGCGTTACGCGCTGGCGATCAGCTACGCAACGATCTGGCCTTGCTGATGACCGACGGTGAGGAACTCGGCCTGCTCGGCGCCGCCGCTTTCGTCCGGCAGCACCCGCTGACGGCAACCTGCGCGGTGGTCGGCAACTGTGTCTTTCTCAATTGGGAGGCTCGTGGGGTCAGCGGCCCGTCGCTGATGTTCGAGACCTCGCAGAACAATGCGGCGCTGGTCGAGCTGTTCGCCGCGGCCGCGCCTTACCCGAATGGCGACTCGTCAATGGTCGAGTTCTACCGCTTGCTGCCCAACGACACCGACTTCACCGAGTTCGCCGGAGCGGGCCTGGCCGGCATGAACTTCGCCTACATCCAGGGCGCGGCGCGTTATCACACACCGGGCGACACCATCGCCAACCTTGATCAGGCCAGCCTGCAGCACCATGGCGCAAACATGCTCGGCCTCACCCGCGCGCTGGGGAGTATCGACCTGGCCACGCTGGCCGCCGATGACGACGCGGTGTATTTCCGCGTGCCCGGGTCCGTCATCAGCTATCCCATGGCGTTGGCGGGGCCGCTGGCGGTGCTCTCCGTGCTCACGCTTGCGGCGTTGGTGGCACTAGCCCGGCGTCGACGGCTACTGAGCCTTCCACGCTTATGCACGCCGTCGCCACGGTCGTGCTCCCGCTGGCCGCCGCCGTGCTGCTTGCTCAGGGCCTGTGGTGGGTGCTTCGAACACTGCGGCCCGGCTACGCCGACAACCCGTTCGTCTACCGACCACTGTTGTACCAGGTGGCCGTCGCCGCGCTGGCCGCGTTGGCGCTGCTGGGTTGGTACCTGCCGCGGCGCCGCACAGTCGGCCCGGCGGCGTTGGCCTGCGGAGGACTGGTCTGGCTGGCGTTGCTCGGCGTGCTGATCACAGCGTTCGTACCGGGGACATCGCACCTGTTCTCGCTGCCTGTGCTGGGCTGCGCGAGCGGCGCGCTGGCTGCGCTGCTGCTGGCTCGGTCACGTTCGGTCTGGCCGGTGGCAGCGATAACCGTCGGTCTCATTCCGGCGGTGGTGCTGCTGATGCCGCTGGGTGTGGACACCTTCGACGCAACAGGACTTGCCGCCGGTGGGGTCGCTGCGGCACTGCTCACCTTGTTCGGACTCACCATGCTGCCGCTGGTCGAGCAGTTCCTGCCGGCGAACCGGCAGCCCCTCGGCAGGGACCGCGCCGCACTGGTTGCAGCGGCTGGAATCGTACTGGTGCTCGCCCTGGCCGGCGCGGGATTGGCCGTGGATCGGGTCGACGCCGCGCATCCTCGGCGGGCGGACCTGGCCTACCTGCTCGACGCCGACACCGGTCAGGCCAGCTGGCTCAGCCGTGACGCCGAACCGGCGCCATGGGTCCGCAGGTATGTCACCGAGCGTTTCGATGATCCCGAACGCGCTGGGGGTCTGTCCGACGGTCCGATTTGGCTGGGTCCGGCTCCCGCCGTGCTCGTACCCCCTCCCGACGTGAGCCTGCGATCGCGTCAGAGCGGCACCGTCGACCTGCACGTCTCTTCGCCACGCTTAGCACCCGCAGTCGTGCTGCGGATCGATCAGCCCATCGACGCGGTCACCGTGACCGCTCCCGGGCTCGCGCCTACCGGTCTCAAGATCGAGGGGATTCAACCGGGTCGATGGCGGGCAGAGGTGCGCTTCGGTGACCTACCTCCCGAGGGTGTCGACCTGACGCTGCAGGGCCGCCAGCAGGGGCCACTG
>JALZCN010000088.1 GCA_030863045.1 Actinomycetota bacterium
CTTCCCGGCGGGGGGCTTGGGCGAGCGCCTCGAGCAGGCCGGTGAACTCACCACTGCCCACAGCAGGTGGGTGCGGAAGATCGAATCCCTCACCTGCGGCGCGCCGGTATTGAGCCACGTTGTATGCGTAGATCCCGGCCAGGCCTAGACCGGCGCCCGCAACAGACCGTCGGATCACCGACGCCTTATTCACGTCTCAGTCTCCGTCTCGATAGGGTCGGGGGCTCTTTGAGGTGTCAGATTCAGGCTAGGAACTCAGTAGCACGGTGCCGGACCTGGCATGGCACACGTCGCTTGCCAACTATGCCGCTGCAGCGGTGGTGGCTCGACAAGTAGCGCTGACGGCCCGGTACCACAGCTTTACACCGTAATGCTACGCGGAAGATCCACCCGCCATCATCCGCGTGGCGTGGCGCGATTCAACAGGTAGACGCCGGGAACCGCGCCGCAACGGACACCGAGTGATGAGCAAGAAACCGGGCCCGTTCCCGACCCTGCTGTTCAACGCGGCCGATAAGGCCGTTCAGCTCCTCGACTCACCGTCGGACCATGGAGCATCCCGCTGAAACTGCGGGTTCGGGCCGGCTCTACGAGCCACGGCTGCGGGCCGCGCTGAGCAAAGCGTTGGCCGTCACCCGATGACCCGAGCTCATCAACTACCCGTCAATGCGTAGCCTGCATGCGGTCCATGGTCGTCACCCTGGCCGTCAGCCACCGCCTCGGAGGTCAGGTGGCGGCGGCACGATGAGGCTTTGCGGGCCGGCAAGGGGGGTGTGGTGGAGGAAGCGCCATCCGGTTTCGGGCAGCCAGCTGCGGATCTCGTCGACGCTGTAGACGTCGCCGTCGCGCAGGTGCACGGCGAACTCACCGACCATCAGCGCGGCCTGGAGAGGTCTGGTGTGAGTCAGGTCGGTCCAGAAGTCGGCGAGCAGCAGCTGAGCGTTGTCCGTGGCGACCTGACGAATGCGGCGAAGGAGGGCGCGGTTGTCGTGTGGGGTCCAGTAGTGAACGAGGTTGGCGACCAGAAACGTGTCGTGCCCGTCGGGCAAGTCGTCGGTCAGGGCGTCACCGGTGACCACCGCGATCCGATCGCCCAGGTTCGCCTCGCGGATGCGACCGCGAGCAATCTCGGCGGTTACTGGCAGCTCATAGATGGTGGCTTTCAGGTGGGGGTAACGGGTGACCGTAGCGATCGACCATGAACCGGTGCCACCGCCGATGTCGAGCAGGCATTGATGCGCCGAGAAGTCGACGACCTCGCCGAGCGCGGCGGCGGGTGCGGCCAGGATTGCTTCGATTCCAGCGGAGACGATCTCTTATTGGGTCTCGTCGAGGTCGAACACCTGGCGAGGTGGGCCGCTACCGAGCGCTTGGGCGAGCGTCTCCCAGGTGGGGTAGCTGATCAGGTCCCAGAACCGCAGCAGTGGCCGGAGGTCCGTCGGTGAGGTGCCGGCGAGGAAGACGGCGGCGGCCGGGCTGTTGTGGTAGTGGTCGCCATCGCGCTCTAAAACACCCAGCGCCACCATCGCGTCAGCACTGATCCGAGCTGCCCGACGCGTGAGACCCGTTCGGGCGTCGAGGGCGTCGAGGGTCGCCGGTGCGTCGGCGAGGGCTTCGAATAGGCCGAGTTCACTGGCGGCGAAGAGGTGCTTGGCCGCCATGAACCCTGATGCCAGGCTCAGGATCGGTTCGGGGCTCACCTCCACGCCGGTGCGCTCAGGGGTGGGCGCGGCGTGGTCGGTGGTGGTCATCGGCGTTCCCTCCGGTGCACGGATCGGTACGCAGATAATCAGCTGATGCGGCTCGTCGGGCACATCCCAGATGTCGGGGGATATCAGGCAAGAGGCTCCCAGAAATCTGGGAGGGACAGGAAGAACGGTGCCCAACTACGATCGCGCTCGTGGACGGAGATCGTGTTCGTCGCGCGCGGCGTGAGGTAGCCGGGCTCTCCAAGAACGGTCTGGATTGGGTGAGTCTGGCCACCGGGGTAAGCGATGTAATCGCCTTGGTCGTGCCGTTCGATCGCAGCTGCTGGCACACCGTCGACCCGGGAAGCGTCCTATTCACCGGCAGGGTCACCCGCGCTATCACTTGCTCGGGGACGTGGCTGGCAGAACACGAGTACGTGATCGAGGACGTCAACAAGTGGTGGTTTCTGGCTCGCAGCGGCCGTCTGGCCGGGGCCACCAGCCTCACCACTCATGGCGACCTGTCCCGCAGTGCCCGCCACCGTTCGCATGCCAGCTATGGGATCGGCGATGAGCTACGAGTTTCGTTCGTGGCTGACGGCACTTACTGGGCTGCGGCGGGGTTCCTTCGGGACCACGACCAACCCTGGTTCACCGAGCACGACGTCCGTTTCGTGACATCGCTTGCCGAGACGGTCGCAAACGGCTTGCGCCGCGCCTTGGTTCACACCGTCGCTACCAAAGACGTGATCACGGCAGCCGAGGGCCCCGGTGTGATCGTGTTCAACGAGCATGGTGACGTTGAATCGATTTCACCTGCGGCAGCGCACTGGATCGCCGAACTCGTCGAAGAACCGCCGCCCGTCACGCCAGCGGATTCCAAGATAATCCAGGCCGTCGTCGCCCGCGTCCGCGCCATGCAGCCCACCACCGACCCACTGCAAGTGGCTGCTCGTGCACGAGTTCAAACCCGCTCGGGTGCCTGGTTGCTGCTCTATGGCACGCCCCTGACCGGCGGTGCACACACTCGGACTGCTGTGATCATTCAACCGGCCACACCAAATGAGGTTGCCCCGCTGGTTGCTCTCGCCTACGGGCTTTCTGACCGTGAACGCGAGATTACCCGGCTCTGCATGCAGGGCCACTCGACCAAGGAGATGGCCGCGGCGCTGCACGTATCGCCGTACACGATCCAAGACCACCTCAAGGCAATCTTCGACAAGACTGGCGTCCGGACGCGCAACGAACTCGTGGGGCAGATCTTCCTTGAGCACTACGTCACCCGCTGGGAAGATCTCGACAAGTCCCCAACCGGCTGGTCGGCCAAAGCCGTGCTGTAGTTTCTCGACTTATCCGCTGCTTCGGTCCTGGCAAGCGTCTCGCCGGGCGTGGAAGTCCGGGAACCTGATGTGGCTCCGAGATCACCGTTGTGGCAAAGCCTGGGTTGTAGTGACGGGTGACGAGTCTGGCTGGGTCTGCGGGAGAGCCGTGCCGACACGCGGCCTGCCGGAGGCGACGTCTCAAGCGCGTTTGGAAAGCCGGCAACTGGGCATCCCAGTGGGCGGCGGAGGGAAAGCGCGTGTTGAGGACGATGGATACCGACCAGCACAGGGAGTCGTTGACTCACCAGGCCTTGTTGTACGGGTCTGACGACGAGTTCCTTGGCTGCACTGTTCCGTTCATTCAGGATGGCCTGGATCGTGGCGATCACATCCGGGTCGCGACCTCGGACTGTAAGACGGAATGGTTGCGGGAGGCGCTGGGTGGCGATGCCCGGTACGTCACGTTCTGGGACAGCAGGCAGTGTTTCCAGCACCCGGTAAGGGCACTCGCAGCCACGTATCGGACCATGCGAGCGGCGGGGCCGGAGGGGCAGCGGCTGCGGATGATCGGAGAGCCGATGTGGACTCCCCGCACACCACAGGAGAGCAAGGAGTGGGATCGATACGAGTCACTCCTCAACGCTGCGCTCGCGTCGGCTAACGCAACGCTGGTGTGCACCTACGACACCCGCGTCGTTGACCCCGAGGTCGTGGCCGAGGTGGCCCGGACCCACCCTGAGCTGGTTGTCAGCGGCGACCCCCAACCCAGCCCACACTATGCCGACCCGGTGCTATTCAACGCTGAATGCGACAAATCGCCGCTGCCTGAACTGCCGCCTCCGACGCTGTGGTTGAGCTTCGGCCGAGTGGAGCAGTTGGTCACATTGCGGGATTTCGTGACTTCCCATGCCAGCGCCCTGGTGGGGATGGATACCCAGCGCGTCGAGCAGTTTGCGCTGGCGGTCAACGAAGTTGCCACCAACGTGATTCAGCATGGTGGTGGAGACGGCGTGCTACAGATCTGGGCTCGCCCACGGGCGGTGTTGTGCGAAGTCAGCGACACTGGTGATGGACTGCACGATCCCTTGGCCGGGCACCTGCCTCCCGACCCCGTCGGTATGCGGGGATGCGGGCTGTGGTTGGCCCGGCAATTTTGCGATCTCGTTGAAATGCGCACCAGCCCGGTGGGCACAACCGTACGGCTGCACCTCAATCTGCACTGACAACAACGCTGAGCAGGTACGGGCAACGCCGAGTTGGTTAAGCAGCGCGGCCGCTGCTGGCCAGCCAGGGTGCGGTGTGCCGTCCGATAACGGTAGGGGCGCTCCGGCTCCGGCGCGACCGTTGATGCGGAATCGTTACGTCGAGCCGCTGAGTTTCGATTACGCGCCCGCGTGGAGTGACGTCCTGCCGCCCATCGCGTCGAAGGTGCCGCTGATAAGGAACAGCGCGATGCCGATGCTGGCCCCCCGCGGCAGGCCTTGGATCGTGTAGTCGATGACGACGTGAACGGTCCAACCCGAGTGCGATCCAGAGCACCAGGATGAGGAGCAGGAGTCCGAGCATGAAGCCCTCCAAGGGTGCGGGGGCCGTCCCCCACTACCGCATCGGTCATTGGTAAGCAGCCGTTACCCGGGCTTGGCATACGACAAACCCGCGTAAGGCAATCCGGGTGTCTAAGCCGGCTCTCAGGCGGAAGGTCCACACTGACCGCATGCGCATCCTCGTGGTCGACGACGACCGGGCGGTCCGGGAGTCGCTGCGCCGGTCGTTGCAGTTCAACGGCTACATCGTGCAGCTCGCCGGGGACGGTCAGCAGGCCATGGACGTGCTGGCCACGCAGCGACCGGATGCAATGGTGCTCGACGTGATGATGCCGAGGGTGGATGGCTTGGAAGTGTGTCGGCGGCTCCGCGGCACCGGCGATGACCTGCCGATCTTGGTGCTCACCGCGCGGGACGCGGTCTCGGACCGGGTCGCCGGGTTGGACGCCGGCGCAGACGACTACCTGCCCAAGCCATTCGCCCTGGAGGAGCTGCTCGCTCGGTTGCGTGCGCTGTTGCGACGTTCGTCACCCGATGGCGGCGGGCCCGCCGGAGTCACGCTCGAGTTCGCCGACCTCATCCTCGACCAGGGAACCCGCGAGGTCGCTCGGGGCGCCCGCAGGATCAGCCTCACCCGCACCGAGTTCAGCTTATTGGAGCTGTTCATGCGGCACCCCCGGCAGGTGCTTACCCGCAGCCGCATCCTGGAGGACGTCTGGGGCTACGACTTCCCCACCTCCGGTAACGCCCTGGAGGTCTACGTCGGGTACCTGCGCCGCAAAACCGAGGCGGGTGGTGAAGCCCGATTGATCCACACCATGCGGGGCGTGGGCTATGCGCTGCGGGAGGCGCCTCCGTGACCAATGCAGTCGACCCGAGCTTCGGGAATCGGCGGATGTCGCTTCGCACCAGGGTCACTGCGCTGGCCGCGGTGTGCGTCGGCAGCGCCGTCGCGCTGGTGTCGCTCGCTGGCTTCTTCACCGTCCGTACCAGCCTCTATGACCAGCTTGACACGACGCTGCTCCAGCGTGCCGATTCGCTGCGCGACACCCTGGCCAACGCTGACCAGCTCGGTGGCATACCCGACAGCTTCTTCAGCGCAGCCGACATCAGGGTCGGCTTGCTCGACGGAAGCACCGGCCGCTACGTGGTCGGCGGTGACCTGGAGCTGGGGGTCGACGAGCTCGCCGTGGCGTTGGGCCGCCAACCGCGGTCGTTGCGCACCGACCCGGAGCGCGACCTGCGCGTTGCAGCCGTGCCGGCGGGGCCGGGGGCGGCGTTGGTGGTCGCCCGAGGCCTGGACACCACCCGGACCACGTTGTCCCGGCTGGGTTTGGTGTTCATCCTGGTCGGAGGAGCCGGCGTGCTGCTGGCCGCAGCCGCGGGCGCGGCGGTAGCCCAAGCTGGGCTGCGCCCGGTGCAACGGCTCACCCAAGCGACCGAGCGGGTGGCTCGCACCGGCGACCTGCAGCCGATCGCCATCTCCGGTGACGACGAACTTGCGCGCCTCACCGGGAGCTTCAACACCATGCTCGGCGCAGTGGCGGAGTCGCAGGAACGCCAACGCAGGCTGGTCGCCGACGCCGGGCATGAGCTGCGCACTCCGCTCACCTCGCTGCGCACCAACCTCGAGCTCCTCGCAGCGTCCGACCGCCCGGAGGCTCCTTCGCTGTCTGACAAGGACCGCAAGGAGATTTCCGACGACGTACGCGCCCAGGTCGAGGAGCTGTCCACCTTGGTCGGGGACATCGTCGAGCTGGCTCGCGAGGACGCGCCGCAGGTGGTGCACGAACCGGTGGAGCTGTCCGAAGTGGTGGAGCGGGCGCTGGCCAGGGCGGGCCGCCGGGCGCCGGAGGTCCGCTTCGCGGTCGACCTCGCACCGTGGAGCCTGCTCGGTGACGCTAACGCCCTGGAGCGGGCCGTACTTAACCTGCTCGACAACGCCGCCAAGTGGAGCCCCGCAGCGGCAACGGTCACCGTGCGGCTGGCGCCGACGGATCAGGGGACGGCCGTAATGGAGGTGGCCGATGCTGGACCGGGGATTGCCGAAGCGGACCTGCCCTACATCTTCGAACGGTTCTACCGCTCGCCAGCGGCCCGCACCCTACCCGGCTCGGGGCTGGGACTGGCCATCGTGGCGCAGGTCGCAGCCCGTCACGGGGGTGCGGTGCGGCCGGGCCGAAGCCCCGCGGGCGGGACGCTGATGACCCTCGAGTTGCCCGGCCGGCCATCCACATGACACACCTAGGCGACTCACATGCACATCTCAGGAAATCAGGACACTCTAGAGACATGACCGACGACACGCCGCGATCGCAGCAGCCCGGCAACCCCAGTGCGCCACCCGATCCGTCCGGGGCGGCGACCGGTCAAACCGGGTCGCCGTGGTCGGGGCAGCCGGCATCGGATGGGAGTCGGTCCTATGGCTCGACGCCCCCCGACAGCTCTCCCACCGACATCTGGCCGGCGCCAGCCGGGGCAACGCCACCGCCTACCGCTCCGATCGGCTTGCCGTCGCCCAGTGTCCCCGGACCGGGCCGTCGCAGACCTGTCATGGGAGCCGTCGTGCTGTCGCTAATCGTAGGCTTGGTCGCGGGCACTGTCGGCGGTGCTGTCGGTTATCAACTGGCCGGAACGGGGCCCAGCGTGATCAGCGCGCTGGACCTGCCTTCGTCGGGGGCGCTGCCGGTCGCGAACCTGCCGAACGGCTCCGTCGAGCAGGTGGCGCAGAAAGTGATGCCCAGCGTGGTCCAGCTCCAGGTGCAGGGCTCCCGGGTGGCCGGTGAGGGCAGCGGGATCGTCCTCAGCTCAGACGGACTGATCCTCACCAACAACCATGTCGTGGAACCTGCCGCGCGAAGCGCCGTCCCGGTGGCCGCAGACGGCGGCATCACCGCCGTGTTGCAGGACGGTCGCTCGGTGCCGGTCGAGATCGTCGGTAGGGCGCCCTCGTTCGACCTTGCGGTGGTACGGGCGCGAGGGGTCAACGGCCTGACGCCGGCCCAGTTGGGCAGCTCCGGCGACGTCCGGGTAGGGCAGGATGTCGTGGCGATCGGCTCACCGCTGGGCCTGTCCGGCACGGTGACCACCGGCATCATCAGCGCGTTGGAACGTCCGGTCCGGGCCGGCGGCGAACGCAGCGGTCAGGAAACTGTGCTTGACGCCATCCAGACCGACGCCGCGATCAATCCTGGAAACTCCGGAGGCCCGCTGGCCGACATGCAGGGTCGGGTGATCGGAATCAACTCCGCCATCGCTTCGCTCGGCTTGAGTAACGGGCAGGCGGGCTCGATAGGGCTGGGCTTCGCGATCCCGATCGATCAGGCCAGGCGGATCGCCAACGAACTCGTGCGCACCGGTAGGGCGACGCAGGCCATCCTCGGAGTCAGCGTTCCCGTCGGCCGTCCGGGGGACCGCGGAGCGCAGGTTCAGCAGGTCACCGATGGTAGCGCCGCCGCGGCTGCAGGGATCAAGCCCGGTGACGTGATCACCAAGGTAGATGACCGGTTGATCGACAGCGGGGACGCGCTGATCGCCGCTATCCGCTCGCAGGAACCAGGCTCCCAGGTCGAGATCACCATTGGCTCAGGCGGGGACAGCCGGCAGGTCGAGGTCACCCTCGGCAGCCAGCAGGTGGAGCAACCCTGACGCCCTGCGAATGGTGACCGGCGAAAGCTGCCCCGAATCCCGGAGATCGAGACCTGGTGCCCGGCTCGGATGGCGTCCGGCTACGGTGCTCGCCATGGAACGCAGCGTGCGGAGCCCGGGGCGGGCTCTCGTCGTGATCGTCGACGATCGAGTGGCGCATGGTGAGCACGAGGACGCCACCGGTCCGCTGGTCACCGAGCTCCTTGAGGAGGCCGGCTTCGTGGTCGACGGCTCGGTGGCGGTGGCTGGTGAGGCGGTGGACATCCGCAACGTCCTGAACACGGCGGTGATCGGCGGCGTGGATTTGGTGATCACTGTCGGCGGTACCGGAGTGTCGCCGCGAGACGTCACCCCGGATGCCACGGCCAGCGTTCTGGACCGTCCAATACCGGGTATCGCCGAGGCCATCCGCGCCTCCGGGCTCGCCGCCGGCGCCGTGGATGCGGGCCTGTCCCGCGGGCTGGCCGGAGTCTCCGGTAGCACCCTGATCGTCAACCTGGCGCCATCGCGGGCGGCGGTCCGTGATGGGATGGCCACCCTCACGCCGCTGGTCGGTCGGGTTATCGACGAGCTGTCCTGGCTGAACCACAACTGAACCCGGCCACAACGATCGGCTGTCCGTGGGGCAACCGCAGCCCGGCGGGCCCGAACAGTCGCCGTTGCGGGCCCGCACGTGGGCGCGCCTTCAGGGCTTGCCGCCGACCTTGCCGTTCCGGCTCAACGCACCACCGACCAACTGGCTCACGGTCTCCATTTGATCGTGGTAACGCCCACCGGTAGCCCTGTCCACTGTGAAGACTGTGGCTTCGACGCAGTTCACGGCGATGCCGCTGACCTTCTCGACCAGTGGGCCGGCCTTCACCATGGCCTGCTCGACGATCGGTCCCGCTGTTACCGCGAGCTTCTCGGCGTACGGTCCAGCCTTGTCGATCGCCTGCTCGACGAGCGGGCCAGCCATCTCCCTTGCCACCTCGACGTACGGGCTGGCCACCTCCTTCGCCTGCTCGACGTACGGGCTCGCCTTCTCCCTGGCCATCTCCAGGTAAGGGCTGGCCTTGTCGAGGGCTTGCGCAACGGCAGGTCCGGCCAGGTCCATGACCGGGCCGGCCACGTCCTTGAACTTGTTCACCAGACTCATGGTGGGAGTCCTTCTGCTCGGGGGATCCGCTCGTGGGATCGGGGAACCCTTATCCTGGCACTGGTCTCCGGGGGCCGGAAGTGATCGGCACCGAGGTGGCCTATGCGATCACGCGGTTGGGGATGCGGGGACCAATCGTTTACCCCGCGCCATGGCCTCAATGGACAGTAACGGTCAGCTGCTGGGCTATCGAGGCTGCTGCTACGCGGATCGCCGCAGCAGGGTCGAGTGCCACCAGCACCAGCCTGCCGTCGCGCGCTTCGGTTCGATTGTCGGTTTCCAGCACCGCGACCACCCGGGCACCGCGGGCTAACACCACCGGCTCGTCCTGCCGTTCGCCAGCGGTTACCACGTCAACCGCGGCACCGATATGCAGTAGCGCGGCGATACCCGGATCCGCCAGCCGTAGCGGAACGCTGACCGCGCCAGTATTCGGCGAGGCCGCTCGGGCGAGCTCCGAGCCGGTCAGCCGCACATCGGTCAGGGGCTCACCACGCCGGACCGGCGCGGCCAGCGTCCGGCCCAGCACTGCGTCCGGAAACCGGGTGGCGCCATCAGGCGTCACCGCCGCCGGCATCTCGCGCAGCGTCACCTCGCTCGCCGCGAGCACGGTGCCCGGAGCCAGGTCCCGAGCCGCGACCACCACCATGTCACCGGTGGATTCCCCTTCACCGGTAGTCAGCGCCAGCACCACGGCGAGCCCGACGAGCAGCGCGGCGGCGACCCGGCGAAGCAGCAGCGTCCGACCAAAGCCGGACCCAGAGCTGAGCACATCCCACCGCTCCCGCAGCAGCGGCGCCAACGTGCGTGGATGGTCGAACCGTCCGGTCATCACGGTCTTGACGCTAGACAAGATCGAGGTGCAGCGAGACCCAGCGGCGTCCCAGCTGTGGATAACCGGATGGCTGGGGATAACCAGGTCAGGAGGCGGCGGCGGTTGTCGAACTCGGAGAAGACGAGGATGACGCCGAGCCCGACCCGGATTTCGCTTCGGACGTGGACCCTGACGGCGTGGACCCGGACTCGGATCCCGGCTTCGACCCCGATTCGGGCTTGCCGTTCGAGCGCGGCTCGTTCCCGGCCCGACTATCGGTGCGGTAGAAACCGCTGCCCTTGAACACGATGCCCACCGACGAGAACAGCTTGCGCAGCCGGCCAGAACACTGCGGGCAGTCAGTCAGCGACGAGTCGGTGAACCTCTGCACGGTGTCGAATTGATGCTCGCACGCGGTACACGCGTAGGAGTAGGTCGGCACAGCTAGCCTCCATGTGACTGGCACTCTACCGGCGAGAGTGCCAAATGCGATGGTAGCAAAGGCTGCCGCCCGCACTGTCCAGCTGACTGGCCTACTCAGCATGGCAGCGGGAACAGGCCCCGTCCCGGAGTCAGAGCCGCCGTGACCGGAACATCGTGTGGTTGCGCCGGCAGCGAGGCCAGCACCTCGTCGTCCCGAACAATGGCCACCAGCGGGGTGCCGGGCGTCGCCAGCGGCAACGTCCGATCGTAGTACCCGCCGCCGCGGCCGAGCCGGACTCCGTGCACGTCGACGGCTAACGCGGGCACCAGCACCAACGTCGCGGTGCTGATCGCCGCGCAACCCAGCCGCGGCCCTACCGGTTGAAGCAGTCCCAGCGGACCGATGCGAAGCGACCCGGCGCCGTTGTACTCGGCCCAGTCCAGTGGCTGCGGAGCCCCGCGGAGAACCCTCGCCACCGGCAGCAGGATCCGGCAGCCGAGGTGCACCAGACCGTCGAGCAGTTCCGGTGAACCCGGCTCGTTGCCGACCGGCCAGTAGGCACATACCGTGCCGGGTGTCTCGGGTCGTAGCGCTGTTGTCAGGGCAGTGGCCAGGGCCGCCCGTTCCGCCTCCCGTACCGCCGCAGGTACTGCCCGCCGCGCCGCGAACACCCGCCGCCGCCACTCCCACTTGCCGTTCTCGTCCATCGCACCGCCCGACCTGGACACTGACCGGGGTTACCAGGGAGTCGCTAGCCCCGACAGGCCCTGATAAGTCTCCATGTCGGGTGGGCTTCACGGTAGCTGTGCTGATTCGGGCCTATAAGGTCGTTTGCTATGAGCGTCTCGATCGGGCGTCGTGCGTTCCGTACCGCAGTCGTGCCGGCGGCTGGACTCGGTACCCGATTCCTGCCGACGACCAAGGCGGTGCCCAAGGAGCTACTGCCAGTGGTCGGCACCCCGGCGATCGAGTATGTCGCGGCGGAGGCGGCGCAGGCCGGCGCGGACCGGCTGGTGCTCGTCGTCTCACCGGGAAAGGAATCGCTGGCGGCGTACTTCGATCCCAGTCCGGATCTCGAGGCTGGACTACGCGGACGCGGCAAGGAGGCACTGCTGGCCAAGGTTCGCCGGGCGCCCGAGCTGATCAGGGCCGAGGTGGCTTACCAGCATAAGCCGCTCGGGCTGGGGCATGCGGTGGGCTGCGCCGAATCGTTGTTGGATGACTCCGACGATGTCGTGGCCGTCCTGCTTCCTGACGACTTCGTGCTGCCCACCGGGGTGCTGACCACGATGGCCACGATCCGTCAGCAGCACGGCGGCAGTGTGCTGTGTGCCTTCGACGTCCCGCGCGAGCAGATCTCCGCCTACGGGGTGTTCGAGATCGCCGACACGGACGAGCCGGACGTCAAGCGAGTGCGTGGGATGGTGGAGAAGCCGGCGCCCGAGGCGGCGCCGTCCACCTTCGCGGCGGCCGGACGCTACCTGCTGGACCGCGCGGTGTTCAGCGCGCTACAGCGGGTCGCCCCTGGGGCCGGCGGCGAGCTACAGCTCACCGACGCCGTCGCGCTGTTGATCGACGACGGCCACCCGGTGCACGTGGTGGTGCACCGCGGGCAGCGGCACGATCTGGGCAACCCGGCCGGGTTGCTTCGCGCTTCGGTGGATTTCGCGCTCGCGGACCCTGAGCTTGGCCCTGGACTGCGGGGATGGCTGCGCAACCGGTTGGAGCAGGAGAGCACGTGAGGTCGCTGGACGAGCAGCTCGGGCGGGTGCTGGACGCCGCGGTGCGTCCCGCGCCGGTGCGGGTGGCGATCTCCGATGCGCAGGGCATGCTCTGCGCGGAGGAGGTTGTGGCGCAACGCTCGTTGCCCGGTTTTGATCAAGCGGCGGTCGATGGGTACGCCGTACGCAGCGTGGATGTCACCGAAGTCCCGGTTACCCTGCCGGTGGTGGGGGAGATCGCTGCGGGCTCGCGGCAGCCGATGCGGCTGCAGCCCGGCCAGGCAGTCCGGGTGGCGACCGGCTCGGCGCTTCCCGCCCTGGCTGATGCGGTGATCCCGCTGGAGCACACCGAGGACGGGGTCGCTCACGCGGCGCGGGTCACGGTGGCGCGCGCGGTGCCGTCCAAGGCCTATGTCCGTCGCATCGGGGAGGACGTCCAAACCGGTGACGTCGCGGTGCTCGCCGGCGCGGTGATTGGCTCGGCGCAGGTGGGACTGCTCGCCGCGGTGGGAAGGGCCAAGGTGCGCGTGCACCCACGGCCGCGGCTGTCGGTCCTGTCTGTCGGTGAAGAACTGGTCGACGTCGACCGCACACCGGGCGCCGGTCAGGTCTACGACATCAACTCCTACGCGCTGGCGGCGGCCGGCCGTGACGCCGGCGCCGACGTGCACCGGGTCGGCATTGTGCCCAACGATCCATCCCGGCTGCGCGAGGTGGTAGAGGGCCGGCTGCTGATGTCGGAGATCGTGGTGGTGACCGGCGCAATCGGCGGCGAGATGGGTGACGAGCTGTGCGCCGTACTCGCCGAGCTCGGCCCGCTGGATGTCGGGCGAGTGGCCATGCACCCCGGTTCGGTGCAGGGCTTCGGCCGGCTCGGTCCGGACTCGGTGCCCACTTTCCTGCTACCCAGCAATCCCACCAGCGCGCTGGTGGTCTTCGAGGTACTGGTGCGGCCGCTGATCCGGCTGGCATTGGGCAAGCGCAATCCTCATCGCCGCACCATCACCGCCCGGCTGCTGTCCCCGGTGACGTCCACCGCAGGTCGTTGTGGATTCCTCCGCGGCCAACTGCTGCGCGATCCCGACACAGGGGAGTACTTGGTGCAGCCTCTGGGGACCTCTGGTGCCCATCTGTTGGCCTCGCTTGCTGAGGCGAACTGCCTGATCCTGGTCGAGGCCGACGTCACTGAGGTGCCGATTGGCGAGCAGGTGGCAGTGAGCTTCCTCGCCCAGCGCGGTTGACGCACGTGTTCGGTACTGGGCTAGATGGACGCCATCCCGGCTGGCCGGCGCGGCTGGGCCCCATGCGGGTCGCCGCAGGGCAGGTCGCGCTGCGACCGGTGCGCCTGCGCGACGGCTCGGCATGGAGCCGGCTGCGCCTGCGCGATGAGGAGTACCTGCGGGTCTGGGAGCCCGATGCGGAGGGCACCTGGGCGGAGCGGTCCACCACCATGGCCTGGCCGGTGATGTGCAGCGGGCTGCGCGCGACGGCCCGGCGAGGGCAGGCCTTGCCCTTCTCCATCACCCTCGATGGGCGCTTTGTCGGGCAGCTCACGCTGGGCAACGTGGTGCGTGGCTCGCTGCGCTCAGCGTGGGTCGGTTACTGGGTGGAGTCGGGCGTGGCCGGAGGGGGAATCGGCACCGGCGCGGTCGCGATGGCGGTGGACCACGCGTTCGGACCCGTCGGGCTGCACCGCGTCGAGGCCACTGTGCGACCGGAGAACGCGGCCAGCCTTCGTCTACTGGCCAAGCTCGGATTCCGTGATGAAGGGCTGTTACGGCGCTACCTGGAGGTGGACGGCGCGTGGCGGGACCATCGGCTGCTCGCCTTGACCACGGATGAGGTCGGCCCCGGGCTGGTGTCACGCCTGATCCGCTCGGGGCTTGCCCGCCACCCCTAACGTTCCTGGCGTGTCCCGGTGTACGCGATCACTTCCGGCGCGCCTCCGGCATCCGGGTGTTTCCCGCGGTTACCGTGATCCGGCGGTGTTGGCGAAGCCAGCTCGTGACTGGCGGACCGGGGGTAGGGGGCGACGAGTGCCCAGCTCGCTGATATTTGCGGCGCTGGCGGGGGCATGGCTTGTCGTCCTTGTCCCGATGGCCGCAAAACGACGGCAGGAGGTGGTACGCACTGCGGAGTCCGCGCTCGCCGCTCGGGTACTGCGCCGGCCCGACCTTTCTCGGCCGGCGGTGAAAGATGGTCAGGAGGCGCCCATGATCGACGGACGGGTCGAACAGCAAGAGCCCGTCTCGGACGAGCGTCGGTACAGAACGGGTCGCGGCGGTTATGACCCTGAGATCGCCGCACAGCTGGCTCGGGCGAAGTACGTGTTCCGGCAACGAGTCGTGCTCGGTCTGGTGATCGGAGCGGGCGCCGCCCTCGTATTGGCCTACACAGTGTCGAGCCTGTTGTGGTGGCTGCACGCTGCCTTGGATGTGATGGTGGTCGGTTATCTCGGATACCTGCGCCGCCAGGTGCGTATCGAGGAGGAGGTCCGACGGCGTCGGGCCGCGCGGCTGACCGGCCCCCGAGACAAGGCGCCCATGACCGACGACTCCCAGGAGCTCGACGCTACCCCGGAGCACGTCCACGACAAGGATGAGCCGGTCCAGCAGTCGTCGTCTCGGTCTGGTGCCGCGTCGTCTGTTCCCCACTCCACCGCAGTGGCCCTGGACTGCGACGACGAAGACCCCGTGTTCGACGAGCTCCAGCCCGCGTTCAAGCCGCCCTACCGGCGGGCGGTCGGCGAATGAGACCGGCTGCTAAACTCGGCGCGCATCGCGGGGGGCTGTAGCGCAGTTGGTAGCGCGTCTCGTTCGCATCGAGAAGGTCAGGGGTTCGATTCCCCTCAGCTCCACACAGTTCAGAGCCCCTATCCGGTGCTCTTCGTACTGAGTTCCAGACTCCCGTACAGCAGCAGGTCATCCCCCGAGGTTGTCT
>JALZCN010000116.1 GCA_030863045.1 Actinomycetota bacterium
ACCCCGACCGGCGGGAGCCCGGCCGCTGCAGCCATCAGTTCAGAGAAGGCCTCGCCATGTGCTGTGAGGTTATCGCCCACCGGGCTCCACGATGCCCGCAGCTCGATGTCGTGGGCTCGTTCGGGTCCCGCGATAGAACCGAACCGGGCCGACGATGTCTGGGTGACCGTGCCGCCGAGAGCGATGTGCTCGGCGCCAGCACTGCTCAATGCGTCGGTGAGCCAGGACCAACTGACCGCTGGGAGCAGCGGGTCATCGGCGAACTCGATGTCCAGTTCGGCACGGACGAAGCCGACTAGCCGCAGCGTGCTTCCCCAACCGTCCTGACCGTCTGGATCGTGCAGGAGCACAAGCCGGCCGGTCGTCGACGCGTGGCCGGCGCCGAGAAGCTCAAAACTCCATGCGTAGGCCCATGGCGCAAGTCGGCGCGGGGCCGGAATCGGCTCGAAGCGCATCTCGGGGCGCGGCTGCACCGCGCTGAGCGAGGCCACTGCTTTGCGAAAGGTCTCCGGGGCGTCCGCCAGGTCAGACACACCAGGAACTGTAGGAGCACCGTCGCCGACAGTCTCGCCGAAACGCCGCTGCCCAGGCCCTACATTGACAGTCCCGTCCACCACCCTCGGTGCGCAACCACGGTCGCACCGTGCGACGATGGTGGCCGAGATGGCCAACACCACCGCCCCGGTCACCGCCCGCCGGCTGCTCCCCGACGCACCACTGCTGGCCGCCGCCCGAGGTGAGCGCTCGAACCGCCCGCCAGTGTGGTTCATGCGGCAGGCTGGGCGGTCGCTGCCTGAGTACCGCAAGCTGCGAGCTGACCAGCCGATGCTGCAGGCCTGCTTGACTCCCGAGCTGGCGTGCGAGATCACGCTGCAACCTGTGCGCCGCCACGGGGTGGACGCCGCGATCCTGTTCAGCGACATCATGGTCCCGCTGCACGCTGCGGGCGTGCGGTTGGACATCGTGCCGGGCACTGGTCCGGTGGTGGACAGCCCAGTGCGCAGCGCCTCCGATGTCATGGCGTTGCCGGTACTGGAGCCCGAGGCAGTCGAGCCGGTGGCCGCCGCAGTGCGGCTGCTGGTCGCCGAGCTGGGTCAGACCCCGCTGATCGGTTTCGCTGGAGCTCCGTTCACCCTGGCTTCCTACCTCGTCGACGGCGGGCCGAGCCGTCACCATGAACGCAGCAAGGCGCTCATGCACTCCGAACCCGACGTCTGGCACGCGCTGCTGGACCGACTCGCCGAGCTCACCCTCACTTTTCTGCGGGCGCAGGCGGTGGCCGGGATAGACGCGGTTCAGTTGTTCGACTCTTGGGCGGGCGCGCTGTCTGAACGGGACTACCGGCGCTTTGTGCTGCCGCATTCGGCACGGGTACTGGCCGGCCTGGCCGGCACCGGTTTGCCACGGATCCACTTCGGGGTGGGCACCGGGGAGCTACTCGGCGCGATGGCCCAGGCCGGTGCCGACGTCGTGGGCGTGGACTGGCGGGTTCCCCTGGATGTAGCGACGCAGCGGGTCCGCCGTAGCCGTCCTGATGGCCCGGTCGTGCTCCAGGGCAACCTGGACCCGGCGATGTTGCTGGCCGGGTGGCCTGCTGTCGAGCCGGAGGTGCGCCGGGTGATCGCGGAAGGGCGCGCAGCCGACGCACACGTCCTCAATCTGGGCCATGGCGTTCTGCCCGAGACCGATCCGGACGTGCTGACTCGCATCGTGGAGCTGGCGCACTCACTGTGAGCGGCGCCGCACGTTCGCGGGTCGCTCCGTCCCGGGTTGCCGTGGTCGGTGGCGGAATCTCCGGGCTGGCCGCGGCGCACGGGTTGCGCAAACTGCTCGGTCCGACCGCCGAGATCGTGCTCGTCGAGGGTTCGCGGCGGCTCGGCGGGGCGCTGCGCACCGTCGAGCTCGGGGGGTTGGCGTTCGACGTGGGTGCGGAGGCTTTCTTGATGCGCCGGCCGGAAGCAATCGCACTAGTCGAGGAACTGGGTCTTGGGGAGCAGTTGACGCACCCAACCCCGGCGGCCCCCACTGTGCGGGCCGGTGGGCGCACCGTCGCGCTGCCCACCCGGACTGTGCTAGGCCTACCCACCGGGGCCTCTGACCTGGCCGGGCTGCTGTCCGCGCAGGGAGTGGCGCGGGTGGCCGCGGAACCCACGGTGCCGCTGCACTGGGAGCCCGGTCGGGACGTCGCGGTCGGCATGCTGCTGCGCGAACGGGCCGGTGACGAGCTGGTCGATCGTCTGGTCGACCCACTGCTGGGTGGGGTGTACGCAGGGCGGGCCGACGCGCTGGGCATACGCGCCACGCTGCCAGCAGTGGCCACTGCACTGGACCGCGGCGCGGCGTCACTGCTCGCTGCAGCCGTTGCAGCGCTGCCTCGCAGGACGCCTGCCGGGATGGCTTCCGGAGGCCGCCCCCCTCCGACGTTCGGCACGTTGCGCGGCGGCCTCAGTGGCCTGGTCGATGCGCTGGTGACGGCCGCATCGGTGCGTCTGCGACTCGGGTTACCGGTGCGCGCGCTGTCCCGCATCCCCGGCGGCTGGCGGCTTGCCCTGGGCAGCGCCAATCAAACCGAGCACCTCGACGTTGACGCTGTGCTGCTGGCCGTGCCGGCCCCCGCCTTGCGGCGGCTGCTGGCCGATCCGTTACCCGCAGCCTCAGCCGCTGTAGGCCGGGTCGAAGTCGCCTCCACCGCGGTGGTTGGGCTCGCGCGGCCACGGGCCGCCGTACACGCCCTGCCGGGCATCTCCGGCGTGCTGGTGGCCGCCGACGAGCCCTTATCAGTGAAGGCGTTCACCTTCTCGGGGCGCAAGTGGGCGCACGCCTCGTCGCACGAGGTCCTGCTGATCCGGGCCTCCCTAGGCCGCCACGGGGAAGCCCGGATGCTGCAACGTGACGACGCCGAGCTGGTCGACTTGGTGTGCGCCGACCTCGCCGCGCTCACCGGTATCACCGCCGCGCCGGTGGCGACCACGGTGGCGCGCTGGGGCGGCGGTCTGCCCCAGTACGCGCCCGGGCACCTGGACGCCGTGGCCGCCCTCGAACAAGACGTGGCCAGGTCATGCGGCCTTGCAGTCGCCGGTGCCACCCTGCACGGAGTCGGCTTGCCGGCCTGCATAGCTACCGCCGACGCCGCCGCCCGGCGCATCGCCGGCTACCTGAGCAGCCACCAGGCAGCCGCAGACAGTAGTGGGACGATGGGCTCATGACCCGCCTGGACTACGCCGCGCTCAACTCCACCATTCGCTACACCATGTGGTCGGTGTTCCGGGTGGAACCCGGACGGCTGCCCGCCGACCGCGCGGAACCCACCCGCGAGGCACAGCACTACCTGGAGGCGCTGGAAGGCAAGGGCGTGGCGGTACGCGGGGTGTACGACCTCGCCGGCCTGCGTGCCGACGCGGACTGGATGATCTGGTGGCACGCCGAGGAGATCGAGGCCCTGCAGGCCGGATATGCGGACCTGCGTCGCACGACCGCGCTGGGGCGGGCCAGCATGCCGGTGTGGTCGACGGTGGCTTTGCACCGCCCCGCGGAGTTCAACAAGAGCCACGTGCCGGCCTTTCTGGCCGGTGAAGAGCCCCGGCGGTACGTCTGCGTCTACCCGTTTGTGCGCTCCTACGAGTGGTACCTGCTTCCCGAGGCCGACCGACGCGAACTGCTTGCCGAGCACGGCATGCAGGCCCGCGGCTACCCCGACGTGCGGGCCAACACGGTCGCCTCGTTCGCGCTGGGCGACTACGAGTGGATCCTGGCGTTCGAGGCCGATCAGCTGCACCGCATCGTCGACCTGATGCGCGCGCTGCGGGCCAGCCGCGCGAGGCGGCACGTCCGCGAGGAGGTGCCGTTCTTCACCGGTCCCCGGGTGCCTGTCGCCGAACTGGTAGCTGGATTGCCTTAGCTGGTGGCCTGGTCCTCGGCGGGCACCAGACGCAGCGAGATCGAGTTGATGCAGTACCGCTGATCAGTGGGGGTGTCGTAGCCCTCGCCCTCGAAGACGTGGCCGAGATGGCTGTGGCAGGTGGCGCAGAGCACCTCGACGCGCTTCATGAACATGCTGCGGTCCTCGCGCAACAGCACCGCGTCGCCAGCTAGCGGTGTAAAGAACGACGGCCACCCGCAATGCGACTCGAACTTGTGGTCGCTGCGGAACAGCTCTGCCCCACAAGCCCGACACTCGTACACGCCTTGGGTCTTGGTGTGTTCGTACTCGCCGGTACCCGGCGGTTCGGTACCGGCCCTGCGCAGCACGGCATACTCCTGCGCGGTGAGCTGCTCACGCCACTCCGCGTCGGACTTGACGACCTTGGGTGTAGCGCCCTTGACCGGATCCATGACCAACACGATACGCGGCTTCAGCCCAGCAATGCGGTGAACAGGAACCTTGTGGGCTCCCACAGCATGACGGCCAGGACCAGCGCCACCACCAGCACCGCTGCCAACCACCGTGGACCCTGCGCGCGGTTGGCCGACTCGGCGAGGTCGGTGACGTCGGACAAGAAGCCCTCGATGGTGAACCCGGGGCGAAGCCGATGGGTACGGTCCAGGTGTGCGGCGAAGGCCTGCACCTCGGGATCGTCGCGGTCCAACCCGATCAGGTCGTCGTCGAGCCGACGGCGCTCCTGCGTCTGCGGCTGCTGGGGTTCGCTGTGCACCACAGCGCCACGGTAACCCGTGTATCGGACAGATGTGCGGTAACTTGCCGATCGTGGTCCGCGGTGACGCGTTGGAACTCACGGTGCCCGGCCCGGAGGGCGAGCGCACCGTGCGGGTGTCCAATCCGGACAAGGTGTACTTCCCAGACCGCGGCATCACCAAACGGCAGATCATGGAGTACTACCTCGCCGTGTCCGAACCGCTGCTGACAGTGCTTGCCGAGCGCCCGGTCACGTTGAAGCGCTTCGTGGACGGGGTGACCGGCGAGGCCTTCTACGCTAAACGGGTCCCCCGCGGTGCTCCGGCCTGGGTGGATTCGGTAGAGATCACGTTCCCTTCCGGACGCACCGCTCGCGAGGTGTGTCCCACCGAGCCCGCCGTGCTCGCTTGGGCGGCGAACCTGGGCACCTTCGACTTCCATCCCTGGCCCGTACGCCGACCCCGGGTGGATCATCCCGACGAGCTGCGGGTCGATCTCGATCCGCAGCCGGCGACCGGCTTCGCCGACGCCGTCGTGGTGGCCGGGGTGCTCCGCGAAGTGCTGGCCGCGGCGGGGTTGGTCGGCTACCCGAAGACGTCCGGCGGCCGCGGGATTCACGTCGCGGTCCGGATCCGCCCAGAGTGGACGTTCGTACAGGTCCGCCGAGCGGTGATCGCGCTGGCTCGGGAGGTGGCGCGGCGGATCCCGCAACGGGCCACCGTGTCGTGGTGGAAGGAGGAGCGTGGCGAGCGGGTCTTTCTGGACTTCAATCAGGCAGCACGGGACCGCACGATAGCTTCGGCCTGGTCGGTGCGCGGCACACCCCGTGCCACGGTATCGATGCCGGTGCACTGGGACGACCTGGCAGACGTGCACCCAGACGACTTCGACGTGCTCACGGTGCCCACTCTGCTCGCGCAGCGGGGTGACCCGCACGCCAACCTGGACGGTGACGCCTTCGGCCTGGAAACGCTGCTGGAGTGGGTAGCACGCGACGAACGCGACCACGACCTCGGCGACCTGCCCTACCCGCCCGAGTATCCGAAGATGCCCGGCGAGCCCCTCCGCGTACAGCCCTCCCGCGCACGACGCCCCCCGCTGTGACGATCTTGAATTTGTGCCGCGAAAGGGCCCGCAACGCGCAACAAGGTCAAGATCATAGAGCTGGTTAGGGCGGGCAGAGGGTGCCTTGTTGGGGTATTGACGCGTCGGTCAAGAAGCGGGCGGCCAGGTCGGCTATGCAGGGGCTGCGGGGTAGCGCTCCGTGTGCGTGACCCTGCCAGGTCACCAGCGTCGCCGACGGCAGCGACTGCGCGGTACGCCTGGCCCCTTCGGCTGGAGTTACGGGGTCCCCGGCGGTGGCGATCACGAGCACCGGCGGCAGGGTCCGAGTACCCGGTCCCATCGGGGGCGGCGAGGGTACCGGCCACGCGCTGCACAGCAGTAGCC
>JALZCN010000134.1 GCA_030863045.1 Actinomycetota bacterium
CAGTCGCCGGATGCGCGGGTTCTGCGCCCCGAAGGCGCGTGAGCACCAGAACCAGTCGGTGTCCCAGCGCCACAGGTAGTCGTGGGTGGTCAGGATGTCGTGGCGGCGCCGCTGGATCGAGCGGTAGTAGATCTGCGCCCCGGTGTGGTAGTCGCTGGCCGGCCCGTCATGCTCGGTGCGTGCGCCCAACGTCAAGTAGGACTCGGTGGGGGAGAACATCACGCCATCGAGGTAGTCGACGTCCAAAGTCTGATTGCCGGCTCGGTCGGCGGCAGTCTGATCGCCGGCTCGGCCGGCGGCGCCGTCCCACCGCCGGGTCGCCATGATCTGCGCCACCGCGGTGCACAGCTCATCGAGGTCGTCGAACCGCACGTGCCGCAACGCGACGTGCGAGCGCACCGGTTCGAGCTCGATCCGCAGCCGGGTGGCGTAGCCCAGCGTGCCGTAGGAGTTGGGGAATCCGGCGAACAAGTCGTCGCCCGGGGTGGCGGTGATGATCTCGCCGGTGCCGGTGAGCACGTCGAGCTCCAGCACCGACTCGTGGGGCAGGCCATTGCGGAACGACGCCGCCTCGATGCCCAGCCCGCTCACCGCACCACCCAATGTAATGGTCTTGAGCTGTGGCACGACCAGCGGGGTCAGCCCGTGGGGCAGTGTTGCGGCGACGAGATTCTCGTAGGTGCACATGCCCGCGACGTCGGCAGTGCGGCTCGCCGGATCCACCTGCAGCACTCCGGTCAGGCCGGATACGTCCAGGCCAGGAGTGCCGGTCGAGGCGCGGGACCGGAACAGGTTCGACGTTCGCTTGGCGAGCCGTACCGGCGAGCCCGCTGGGATCGCCCCATAGCTGGCTTGCAGCCGCTGCACAGCATCGTGATGGTGGCGCCACGCCCCCGTGAGCCGCATTCGCTTACGTTACGGCCAAACCTGGCCGATCGCACCGGTTTCTCTGGCCCAGCCGGTGGCCGCCCCGCGACATGGCTACTGTGGGCCACACGGGTCTTCGCCTCGCGGGCCCGGAGACTCGACGAGAGGAGCCGCGGTGCAACCCGGTGGAGCGCCTGATATGCAGATGATCCTGCAACAGGCCCAAAAGATGCAGGAACAGTTGATGAGCGCGCAGGCCGAGATCGCCGAGGCAGAAGTCACCGGGCAGGCTGGTGGCAACTTGGTATCGGTCACGCTTTCTGGGTCTGGGGAAGTGCGAAGCGTGACGATCGATCCCAAGGTGGTCGATCCTGATGACGTGGAAACTTTGCAGGACCTTGTGGTAGGCGCAATGGTCGACGCGCACCGCGCCTTGCAAGATCTCACCCAGCAGAAGATGGGTCCACTGGCCAGCGTCCTCGGTGGGCCCGGCGGCGGACTCAGCCTGCCCGGCATGTGACCATCGCCCGCGCAGGTGCTTGAGCTCTGCCGTCGCCGAATCCGACGAGAGAGCTGCGCTGCGGACACGCGACTACTCTGCTGTCGAACTCGGCGCACGTAGGGCAGTCGGGCATCGGCGCAGCAAGTCACGATGCGCGCCCGCGCACGTGGCCGCCGCCGGGAGGCGGCATTATGGCTGCTGTGTACGAGGGAGTCGTCCAGGACCTTATCGACGAGTTGGGGCGACTGCCCGGGGTAGGCCCCAAGAGCGCGCAGCGAATGGCTTTCTACCTGCTGGCTGCCGATCCGGCCGATGTGACGCGGCTGCAGGACGCGCTGCAGCGGGTCAAGGACGGCGTGCTGTTTTGCGCCGTATGCGGCACGGTTTCGGAGAAGCAGACGTGCCGGATTTGCTCCGACCCACGCCGCGACCCAAAGGTGGTCTGCGTGGTCGAGGAGCCCAAAGATGTGCTCGCCGTCGAGCGCACTCGCGAGTTCGCCGGCCGCTATCACGTGCTGGGCGGAGCGCTTGATCCACTGTCCGGTGTCGGCCCCGACCAGTTGCGGATCCGGGAGCTACTCATCCGGATCGGCACCGACGAGATCACCGAGGTGATCATTGCGACCGATCCGAACACCGAGGGGGAGGCCACCGCCACCTACCTGGCGCGGATGCTGCGGGACTTCCCTGACCTGTCCGTGACCCGGCTCGCCTCGGGCCTGCCGATGGGCGGCGACCTGGAGTTCGCCGATGAGCTGACGCTGGGCCGAGCGCTGGCCGGCCGGCGCGCCGTCTGAGCGGTGGGGCGGTTCCAGCAATCAGTCCTGCGCCACCGTCGGTGCGAGGTTCTTGTCCCCGTCCGGCAGCGGAGTGGAGCAATGCGGGCACTCGCCTCGCGGCCGTTGGACTGCTGCCCATGCCTTGGCCAGCGCGCGATGTTCTTTCGCTTGCTCGTCAGCCTGCCGGCGGAGTCGGGACTGCAGAATATGGCCGGTCCACATCGCTCCGAGCAATGTCCCAACGCACAGCAGGGTTGCGGCTGCGATGACGGTGATCACTATGCTCGGCGGTGTGTTCCGCCGCGACGCTGCGTTTCCTGGCCGCGGCCCTGGGGATGGGTCTCGGGGAGTGTGTCGCGCTCCGGTGAGATGTCGACATAATCGCGTGTCCCTTCGGTGGTGGGTCCACGGCGGCGGTATGCCCGTGTTCTCGTGCAATGGGCACCCGCATCGCGGGCACGCAAACAACTGGACCGACTGCTGCACGTCGCGAAGTGCCTGCCACTCTGCGTTGAGCTTGCGGCGCTCCTTGACCAGTCGACGATGCTTGGGCTGTAGGGCTTGGATGGTCCAGGCTGTCCCGAGCAGGATCCCCAAGCATAGGCAGGCCAGCAGGACGCACCCGTGAGCCACTCATGTTCGATGGGCACAAGTGGGCCGACTTCGTCTCCAGTGTCAAGAACGGCGAGTTGATCTCTGAGATCTCCTCGTAGATCCTGCTCGACGTC
>JALZCN010000149.1 GCA_030863045.1 Actinomycetota bacterium
CTCGTTCAGATAGCGAGAGCGAGTTCGGCGAAGGCCGTCAAGAGCCGACTTGGTGGGCAGACATCTAGGCCGAATTCGTAATGTCCGCGGCGAATGTTCTGCACGAAGGCGTGTCCGATGCTAATTACACGGGTCGAGCGGAGCCGTTTCAGGCCGCGCATCGGCCGGAGCCAGGACTTCAATCGGCCGTGATCGGATTCGATGGGATTGTTGGCGTACTGCTCTGTGATGTGGCAGGCATTGGGAAACAGTTCATCGGCCACGCGGGGGTAGGCTGGTGCCCGATCTGTGGTCACTTCAGTGGGCTGCGGGCCGTGCTGCAGGGCACGGGTGAAGAACCTGCGGGTGGCCCCCAGGTCGCGTTTCTCGGACACCAATACATCGATGACCTGCCCGTACTGGTCGATCGCTCGGTACAGATAGACCCAACGACCCGCGACCTTGACGTATGTTTCATCGACGAACCACCGATCACCGGGCACGTGCCGGCGCGGTCGTGCCGCGTCGATGAGCAGTGGGGTGAACCGCTGCACCCACCGGTAGATGGTGACGTGGTCGACGGTAATTCCCCGCTCTGCCAGCAACTCTTCCACGTCGCGGTACGACTGTGAGGATCTGCGGGTGCCATCCCGGCCGGGGTTTGACCCGCGGTATGACTGACCATGGTGTCTTGGGGCTGATCTGTCGACCCCGGCTTGGGGTGGTGCTTGCTGTCACCGGACCGGCGTGGCGTGTCCCGATAGGGGCCTTGCCGCTAATCAGGGCACCTTCACAGTCCTGACCGCCCTGCCGACCCGGCGATGGCCATCCATCCCCCGAGTCGAGCAGGAGATGAACGACCGTGCCCAGGATGCCCCAGGCGACCGAGCCCAGCCAGGCCCACACCGGCTCCGAGGAGGTCATCGTCGGTGTGGACACTCACAAAGATGTTCATGTCGCAGCGGTGATCAGCGTGCTGGGTGTGCTGCTAGGCACTGCGCGCTTCCCGACGACCGCCGCCGGTTATCAACAGTTGCTGTCCTGGGCACGCGGGTTGGGGACGCTGCGTCGGGCCGGAGTGGAGTGCACCGGCTCCTACGGGGCGGCGCTGACCCGGTACCTGCTGGCTGCGGGGCTTGAGGTGGTCGAGGTCAACCAACCGGACAAGGCCAGCCGTCGCCGACGAGGCAAGACCGACGCCATCGATGCCGAAGCCGCCGCTCGGGCGGTGTTGTCCGGTCAAGCCACGGCGATAGCGAAGACTACTAATGGGCCCGTGGAGATGGTCCGCATGTTCCGGCTGCTCAAGGCATCGGCGGTCAAGTCGCGTACGCAGGCGATCAACCAGCTCAAGGCTGTGCTGGTCTGCGCTGACCCGATGCTGCGCGAGTCCTTGTCGGGGCTGAGCACCTCCAGACTCATTCGCCAGTGCGCGCAACTGCCCGCCGAGGCCCCTAACGACATCACCACCGCCGCGATGTACACGCTGCAGCTGTTAGCCCGCCGCATCCTCGAGCTCACCCATCAGATCAATGACCTCAAGCAACGGATCACTCAGGTGCTCACCGCCCACGCTCCACAGCTCCTCGACCACTACGGGGTCGGACCGGACACCGCGGCCGTGCTGCTCATCACCGCAGGAGACAACCCCGAACGAATGCACAGCGAGGCCTCCTTCGCCACCCTGTGCGGTGTCAGTCCTGTCGAGGCGTCCTCGGGCCAGGCCCAGCGCCGTCGGCTCAATCGGGGTGGGGACCGACAAGCAAATTGCGCTTTGTACTCCATCGTGTTGTCCCGGCTGCGCTGGGACGCCCGCAGCCGCAACTACGTCCAACGACGCATCGCCGAAGGCAAGACCCACCGTGAAGCGATCCGCTGCCTAAAACGCTACGTCGCCCGTGAGATCTACCAGCTCATCAAGCCCACACCCGAATGCACTACCCAGCCGGCCTCAGCAGCTTGACGTCCATAGGGGCATCAGCCCAAACCGCAGATACCAACGCACCGCCAAGGTGATCACCTCCGGCGGAAAACGGAACCCGACGAACGCCGACGGCGCAGCGCATGGGGCGAGGCGACGAACCAGGGGCACCCGAGCAAGTCTGCACCTCAGGGGCACCCTCGCCGACGCAACAGCGCCCATGGAAGCCCGAGCCGAGGTCCATCAC
>JALZCN010000216.1 GCA_030863045.1 Actinomycetota bacterium
ACACAGCCTGGGGCGGGTCAAGCACCTGGATCACCCGAAGCAGGCGCACCCAGGCCTCAGCGTCCACCGCCGCCGCCGCGACCGCGGTGGATTGAGGACATCTCCGCACTTCTTACCGCCGAGCTCCCGTGATGATGAGACGCGACGGCACCGCCTTGATACACGCGGCGACCAACCTCGTTGCCAACGCATGGCTGCAGTTCGCGGGAATGCGCGGCTCAGCGCAAACGTTCCCCGTGGTGGTTGAATCGTCAACATAAAGGAGGCGGCAGGGATGCCAGCTGTCACCGTTGCGGACGTCACCACGTTGGACCGCATCCCGGAGCCGGTTCCCCAGGCCGTGGAACGCTCGGTGCGGTCGGTGACCACTGCGCCGTCCGGATACGAGGGTGAGGGCTTCCCGGTTCGCCGTGCTTTCGCCGGGGTGGACCTTCGTGATCTCGACCCATTCGTCCACATGGACCAGATGGGCGAGGTCGAGTACGCCCCGGGTGAGCCCAAGGGCACCGCCTGGCACCCGCACCGCGGATTCGAGACCGTCACCTACATCATCGACGGCATCTTCGAGCACGCCGACTCGCACGGCGGCGGTGGCCAGATCACCAACGGCGATACCCAGTGGATGACCGCGGGCGGTGGGGTGCTGCACATCGAGCGGCCGCCGGAGCACTTGGTGGCCAGCGGGGGGCTGTTCCACGGTCTGCAGTTGTGGGTCAACCTACCGGCGAAGCTGAAGTGGATCGAGCCCCGCTACCAGGACCTGCGGGCAGCGGCATCTTCGCTGCTCACCACGCCCGACGGCGGCGCGCTGGTCCGACTGATCGCCGGCGACGTCGCCGGGCACCACGGCCCCGGTTCCACCTACACCCCGATGGCGATGCTGCACGCCACCATCAGCCCCGGCGCGCAACTGCGACTGCCCTGGCGGTCGGACTTCAACGCGCTGGTTTACGTGCTCTCCGGCGCAGGGGCGGTCGGCGCGCAGCGGCGGCCGGTGCACACCGGTCAGCTCGTCGTTTTCGGACCGGGCGACGTCATCACCGTCGCCGGTGCGGTACACCAGGAGTCGCGGCACCCCGCGCTGGACGTCATCGTCCTGGGTGGCGCCCCGATCCGGGAGCCCGTCGCCTGGGGCGGGCCGTTCGTGATGAACACCCGCGCGGAAGTGCTGGCAGCCTTCGAGGACTTCCAGGCCGGCCGGCTGGGCACCATCCCGGCCGGCGCACGGCTTTGACGTGCTTGCCCTGATCCGCTCGGGCCGGGCCCGTGAACTCGACGCCACGGACGTCTTGCCTCGCTTGGGAGGTCGGCAGCGTCGAGTTGACGACTCCGCGGTAGGCGCCGCGATCAGCTTTCGGTGCCGCTGCCGTAGGGCCGGGTGAGCAGCTCCAGGACGTGGCCGTCGGGGTCGTCGAAGTACACGCCGCGGCCGCCGTCTCGCCGGTTGATCTCTCTGGGGCGGTTGTGAGAGGGATCAGCCCAGTACTCCAGCTCCTGCGCCTGGATCCGGCTGAAGATCGAGTCAAATTCTGCCTCGCTGACCAGAAACGCATAGTGCTGCGGTGAAATGTCATCCGAGGCGTCGACAAAATCCAGGCTCACCCCGTTACCCAGCGTTACCACCAGAAATGGCCCGAATGAGGTCGGCGCAGGTAGCCCTAACAGGTCGGTCAGGAACATTGCGGAGGCCAGCTTGTCTCTGGCCGGGACGACCGTGTGGTTGAGCTCAACGGCCATGGCAACGTCCCTCTCGAGGTGACTGGGGCAGCACACCGACATCCTGTTTAGCACCGCAGTAGCACGTAAGCCAATCATCCACCCCGTCGCCGTGGCCGCGCTCCCGCCCGGCGACTGACGTCGAGATAGAACTCCGTGGTCCAGGACAGCGCAATGCCGACGCCCTGGTGGACCCCTGAACCGGACGCCGTATTCACACTCAGCTCCATCTCGCGGCTCCCGGTTGAGGGTGTTCAGCGTCGTGTTCCTACAACGACCAGGTACTCCCGCGTGTGAGCTACTCCGCCGTCTGACCGGTGGTTGCGGTCGAAGAAGTAGCTTCACGGCGTCGCACCACACCATCCCAAACTCCCAGCCGGTGCCCTGCCCACTGCCCGAGTCGTGCTGCCTCGCGTAGCGAGACCCCGTTGCCGCTCCTTCCCCCATCGAACGCAACCCGCCTCAGTTCGAAACGCTGGGGCGCTGCTAACACTTGGCGTCGTGCGGACGATGATCGAGACAAATACGTGTTGACCAACATGGTCGGCATACTGGGGGACGTGGGGGATAATAGCTGTGACCGCTGCAACGCGGCTGGATTACGACTATGTAATCCAGCTCCACCATAGTGTCGTACGTGACGTGCAGACTCGTGCCATTAACGCGTCGCTGTTGAGTAACCTCGCTTTGACTAGTCCAGTTTCGCGAGTCATCGAACAGATGCTTTCCCCGTTTCAGATGAAGGCACACTGGGATAACCCGAAGCTCGGTTTCGCCAATGGCCTGCTGAGGCTGTCTGCGGATGTCCGGGGTGGTGTCCGGCACGTAAGAAAGGGTATCAACCTGACGATGGAAGGCAACGTACACGCCGACTGTCGACCTACGGTTGTCCCGGCCGAGGATAATCAACCTCTGGTGACCTCGATCGCACCATCCATGTTGGACCTCGATTTGGCCGGCCTGAAGCTAAGTTGCGGGGGCACCGATGAGCCGCTTTCTTGGGTCGACGCCACGATCGAGCAAGCGATCCTTCGTCCCAGTCTTTCCACGGGGCTGATGGCGCCGTTGGCTGGCATGCCCCTCAGTTACCTGCCGGAGTCGCTCCCGCTGCGCCTCGAAGCCGCACCCAACGAGGTGACTGCCGACGGGCTGATGCTCGCAGACTGGGCCGTCTCCCTCGATCTCCAAGCCGAGTTGCTCACGCTCGCCATGCGCTGCGCAGCAGAGGCCTCCATGCCCATGTGGTCAACGAACTTGTTGGCAGAGTCACCAGCGAACGTTGCCGTCGCATTGAACGAGACAGGCCTCAACAACATGCTCGGCTGGCTCTGCGCCCAAGATCTCGCCACTGGAATGACACAGCTCGTGGACGGCCCTGTTTCTTGGCGCTGGACGCGCGTCACCGCGACGTTCACCGATGAAGAGAGCATCCACTTCACCGGCCAGCTGTGGCGCGACGAGACGGCCGTTACGGTCGACACCTCGGTGTACTGTTCGCTCACTTCGTCAGGGCAGCTGTCGGTGCGGTTATGCGCTGCCGGGCCGCAGCCACCGGAAGCGGATCTCATCGTCGAGGCTACGGCGAGCTTGATCTATGGAATTTTCGGCGCGGCCACACGCCCGCCTCAGCTGATAGCAAACCCGACGCGGACACGGCCTGTTGCCACCGAGGTCATGCACCAACGTTTCGTGATCCCGGGCACCGATATCTCAACGAAGGCGCCAGCAGTGGATCTGGCGGTACGGCACGGGTATCTCGTTGCACTGTACGCTGTCCCGTTGAGCCAGCAGCTTCTCACGCTGAAAATGGAGAAGGCTAAGCCAACGCCTACCATCGTTCAGCCGAAGATTCCGCATCAAACGGCACCGGGTGCGCCCGTCATCCTCCAGCTGGACGCCACGCTGGTCGACTCGACCGAACCCCCGTATGACTATGCGTGGCGTATTGATGACGCACCCGACCTAGAGCCATGCCATGACTCGAGATTGACTGTAAAGTGGATTCCGCCCGCAACGGCGGCGGCTGCAGTGACAATACCGCAGAAGCTCGGAACCGTCAGCGTCAAGGTCATCGATATCCTGGGTCAGGTTGGCGAAGCGAAGGTTGACGCAATCTACTATCCGGCGCATGCTCCGGAGAACGAACCCTCCACTTCGCCCGACACAATTCCCGCGCCCTCTGGAGAACCGGCGCGCCACTGGAAAGCGGCGACTCCTATTATCGGTGTCGCAACGGTCTTCGCTGTCGCTGGCAGCGTGATCGGAGGCGTGATCGGGTACGGCATTCATGAATTTTCATATGGTGGCAACCTGAATCCCATTGAATCAACAGGACCTATCGGGCCTGCGGGACCTGCCGGGCCTGCGGGACCTCCGGGGGCGGCTGGACCCAGGGGTCCTGCGGGACCTGCGGGACTTGCCGGACCACCCGGGGCCGCTGGACCCAGGGGGCCTGCCGGTCCTCCCGGGGCCGCTGGCCCGATCGGCAAAACCGGGGCTACCGGTCCGCGGGGGGAGCAAGGTCCTCAGGGAGAGCAAGGGCCTTCGGAGGGAGACAACGTCGGATAGGGCTCCGGTTGATTTCCGACCCGTCTACCTGACGAGCCCGGGGCGCCAGAGCGGTGTCATACCGGGCGCTGAAGAATCACCTGCCGTGCGCGCTCGCTGGATCACCGCAACCGTCCTTGCTGTCGCCCTCGTCTCGGGATGCGGGTCGTCACCGCCGGCGCAACCGCCGCCGGCACCGGAGCTGCCTCCGGCGGCCGAACCGGCCCCCGCTCCCGTGCCGGCTGCGCCACCGGCTGGGCGGACGGTGCCGGTGGGCGCCGCCCCCGAGGGCATCGTGGTCGACCCCCAGACGAACATCGTCGCCGTCGCAGTGCGCGACCCCTTCGCGCTGATGCTGCTGGACGCCACCACCGGCGCGGTGCTGCGCAAGGTCCCGCTGCCCGGTGGGGTGCGGCACCTGCAGCTTGCCGGACCCGGCGGCCCGGTGTTGGTCCCTGTCGAGGGGTCGAATCAGCTGCTGCGAGTGGCTCTGCCCAACGGGGAGGTCACCTCGCAGGTGGTCACGGGGGGCGTCCCGCATGATGCCACCGCGGCCGCCAACCGCACCGTGTTCGTGGCCAATGAGCTGGGTGGCAGCGTGGTCGTGCTGCGCGGCGATCAGATCGTGCACACCTTCACCGACGTCACCCAGCCAGCTGGACTGGCGGCCGTCGGCGACCTCGTCGGCCTGGTCGACGTCCGGGAGAACACTCTCACCGTCTATGACGCGCAGACGCTGCAGCGGGTCGTTGAGCTACCCGCGGGAGCAGGCCCCACCCACGTGGTCGCCGACAAGCGTGGGCACCTCGCGGTGATCGACACCCGCGGTGGAGCCGTGCTGCTGTTCGAACTGAGCCCCCAACCCCGGCAGATCGGGCGGGTCGAGCTACCCGGCACGCCCTACGGGATTACTTACAACCCGGGAAGCGACCGGTTGTGGGTGACCCTGACCGCCCGCAACGAGCTGATCGGCCTCAATCTCGACGTCGACACCCCGGTGCTCGCTACCCCGTTGCCCACGGTCCGCCAGCCGAACACCACGGCCGTGGACAGCAGAAACGGTCGATTGTTCGTGACCGGAACCGCCGAGGGCGTCCTGCAGATCATCGAACCGGTGACGTAGCCTCCGCGAGGTGCGAATCCTGGTCACCGGCGGCGCGGGTTTCATCGGCTCGCATGTCGCTGACCGGCTCACCACCGATGGGCACTCGGTGCTGCTACTGGATGCGTTCCTGCCGCAGGCGCACGGCCCGGGTGCGGCGGCAGCGTGGACGTCTGAACATCAGCTGATCCGCGGTGACGTTCGGGACGCCGAGCTGCTGAATCGACTTTTGTCCGATGTGGACGCGGTGTGCCACCAGGCGGCGATGGTTGGGCACGGCCTGGATCCCTCCGACGCCCCGGAATACACGACCCACAACAACCTCGGCACCGCGGTGCTGCTGGCGGCGATGCACAAGACGGGAGTCCGCCGGTTGGTCCTGGCCAGTTCGATGGTGGTCTACGGGGAGGGCCGCTACACGTGCCCGTCCCACGGCGCCGTACCGGCACCGGCCCGACGGGCCGAGGACATCGCCACCGGGCGCTACGAGGTACCCTGCCCGCACTGCGGAGCCGATCTCGAGCCGCTGCTGGTTGCCGAAGACGCCCCGCTGAATCCGCGCAGCACCTACGCCGCCACCAAGGCTGCCCAGGAGCATCTTGCTGCGGCGTGGGCCCGGCAGAGCGGTGGCGGGGTGTGGGCACTGCGCTATCACAACGTCTACGGCTCCCGGATGCCCCGGGACAGCCCGTACGCCGAGGTCGCATCGATCTTCCGGTCGGCGCTGGCGCGCGGTGCGGCGCCACAAGTGCTGGAAGACGGTCGGCAATGGGTGGACCGCCTCCGCAGATCGTCGGTGGGGCCCGCCCGGGCGATGTGCGGCATGTGACCGCTGACCGGCTCGGGCCGCTGAGCTGCTCGGTTACCGGGCGCGGATGGGCTTCACCGAGGGCGTCACGCGTTTCGCCACCGACCCGCTACGCGATCCGGTCACACGGGGTGAGCAGCGGTTGGTTGACCGCCAGCGCGACCGCCGCCTGGCCGGCCAGCGACCACCGGACCCGAGCTGGTCGACCCAACCGCCGTGAACTCGACGCCGCCGACCTGTACTGCCCGCTCGACGTCGGCCCTGTCGAGTTCACCGGACCTACCTCATAGGATGGCTTTAGCCAACGGGGTGGACGCCATGATCTTTCGCCAGTACCAGCTCTCCTGCCTGTCGCTGTTCAGCTATCTGGTGGGCGACGAGTCGACGGGCCGGGCTGTGGTCGTCGATCCACAACGGGACGTGTCGCAGTACGTTCTCGACGCCGAGGCCGAGGGTCTGCGCATCGAGCGGGTGATCGAGACCCACGTGCACGCCGACTTCCTGTCCGGGCACCTGGAGCTGGCCGAGGCGGCCGGTGCGGTGATCTCCTACGGCAGCGTGGCCGAGACCGACTTCGACATGGAGCCACTCGCGCACGGGCGAACGCTGAGTCTTGGTGACGTGGTGCTTGAGATCCGGCACACCCCCGGCCACACTCCCGAGTCGATCTCGGTGGTCGTCTGGGAGCGGGGCACCGACCCAGCGCCGTGGGGCGTGCTCACTGGTGACACGCTGTTCATCGGTGACGTCGGGCGTCCCGATCTGCTGTCGGCGTCCGGGTGGACGGCGCCCGATCTGGCGCGGCAGCTCTACCGGTCGCTGCACGAGCAGCTACTCACGTTGCCTGATAGCACTCGAGTGTTCCCGGCGCATGGCGCCGGCTCGTCGTGCGGCAAGGCCTTGTCAGACGCCACCTCGTCGACGATCGGCGAGCAGCGGGCGGTCAACTACGCCTTGCGGCCCATGACCGAGGACGACTTCGTCGAAGTTGTCACTCAAGGCCAGTCGGTGGCACCGCTGTACTTCGCGTTCGCGTCCGAAGCCAACCGCCACCACCACGAGTTGCTCGACGATCACGAACCTCCGGTGCCCCTGGACATCGAGGACGTCCTGCGGCTGCGCCGCGACGGCGCGGTGGTGGTCGACGGCAGGGCGCCCGACGTCTTCGCCTGCGGCCACCTCGAGGGCTCGCTGAACGTCGGGCTCGATGGCCGCTTTGCCGAGTACACCGGTGATGTCGTGCCGGCCGGCCGGCCGATCGTGGTGGTCACCGATGCCGGCAGGGAAACCGAGGCACGCGTGCGGCTGGCCCGGATCGGGTTCGACAGTGTCGTCGGCTACGTGCCCCGCATCGAGCGGGTACTAGAGCAACGGCCCGAACTGGCCGGGTCGGCGGCCCGCGTGCCGGCCATCGACCTCGCGACCTGGTCGGCCGAGGAGCCGGAGCTGCAGATCCTCGACGTCCGCAACCCCGGCGAGCTGGCCGCTGGCGTCGTACCCGGCGCCCAGCACATCCCGCTCGCGGCCCTGGTCGCTCGGATAGGCGAGCTGGACGCCACGGCGCCGACCGTGGTCTATTGCGCCAGCGGCTACCGCTCGTCGATCGCGGCGTCAGCGCTGCGAGCCGGCGGTTTCGCGACGGTGGCCGACGTGCTCGGCGGCTTCGAGGCATGGTCGGCCGCCGGCCTGCCGGTCGTCGGGGTCGGCCAACCGGCGACGCGCTGACTGCTTACTCGTACGGGTCGAAGGCACCTGCCGCGGCTGCGTGCTCCCGGCGTCGACATCGGGTATGCAGC
>JALZCN010000235.1 GCA_030863045.1 Actinomycetota bacterium
GCTCTGAAGCGACGCTCGACGCCTTCAGATGTCCGGTTTATTGGAGTTTTCCAGGGGACCCGGGGGGTCGTGCCTCCCTGCTTGCCGCATGGCGAAGACGCTCGTCGCCTCAATGCAACAGTGCCCCCTCGCCCGATGGTGGTCTCGGCCAGGGCGTTGTCCAGCGCGTCGCCCACGGTGCCGATGGACGGGGTCAGCTCTTGGGGCTGGAGGGTTTCGCTGAAGTGCACCGCGGTGTATTGCGAGCCGGCGTCGAAGTGGTGGATCGTATCCCCGGTCAGTGGGTGTCCCTGCCTGCGGCGCAAGGCCACGGCTTGGCGGATTGCTGATTCCACGAACGCGGTGTGCTTGCTCAGTGAACATTCCCAGCCGCCGATGAGGCCGGCGTAGGCGTCGATGCCCATGGCGGTGTAGCCAAAACCCACCGCCATGGGCATGTAGACATCCCACGTGAGTCAGTGTCAAGGCGAGGCAACTTCGGGAGTGTGTGTGGGGGCAAGGTTCCAGGCGGTGTTGTCGTCCCAGAGCTCGCCGTTGTGCAGGCACCACCAGAGCCGGCCGAGGAGCTTGTTGGCGAGGTTGCGCAGGGCTGCGTTGTGGTGGTCGCCAGCGGCTCGGCGTCGGTCGTAGTGTGCTCGTGCGCCGGGGGACTTGGTGAGTGTGGCGAAGGCCCACCAGCGGCAGGCATCGCCGAGGCGTTTGTTTCGCACCTTCCGGGCCTTGACGTAGCTGGACCGTCCTGAGGCGCGGGTCACGGGGGCTGTGCCGGCGAAGGCGCGAAGGCCACCAGCGGTGCTGAAGCGGGTTGGGTCGTCGCCGATCTCGGCGAGCACCCTTGCCGCGAGGATGGGGCCCAGGCCGGGGGCGGATCGCAGGATCGGTGCGAGGGCGTGCTTGTCGAACTCAACGTTGAGCGCTTCCTGCAGTTGCTCCACCGCATTGTGCATCGAGGCGATGATCGCGAGTAGCCCCACCACGGTGTGGCCTAGGGCGTTTTCGACGGGTTGGGGTTGACGCAGTGCGGGGGTTTTGAGGGCGGTGAGGATCTGCTCGACCAGCGCGGCGTCGTTGCGTCGGCCGCAGCGATGCAGGAGAGCGACGAGCTTGCGGGAGGTCATCTTCAGTCCGAGCTCGGGTGTTGGTGCAACGGCGAGGATGGTGAGCGCAGCCTTGTGTTTGAGGTTCGGGAACGCCTGCAGCGCGTGGGGATAGAACTCCAGCAGCACTGAGCGCAGTCGGCTGATGGTCTGGTGCAGCGCCCAGATCGCCTCCTGGTGCTGGCGGGCGAGGGCCTTCACGGCCAAGGCTTGGCTGCTGATCGTCGGGAGCGGCCGGTGCTGGTGGCGGTCGGTGCGAAGGATGTTGGCGAGGACCGCGGCGTCGCCGGCATCGGACTTCTTGCCCGATTGCCCATGTCGTTCTCGATAGCGGGCGACCGCACGCGGGTTGATCGGGTAGATCGTCAGCCCCGCGGCCTGCAGCGCCACCACGATCAGGTTCTTGTCCGTCTCGATCGCCAACGGCACTGTTGTCGGGTCCTCGACGTGCTCGGCCAGCGTGGCCATCAGCTCGCCGAATCCCTTGACTCCGGTGTCGATGCGCCGCCGGACCAGGACCTGGCCGGCATGGTCGATGACGGCAACGTCGTGATGGGCCTCGGCCCAGTCGATGCCGCAGGTGATGCTCATGTGCCTCCTTGACCACTGCCTTCAGGGACAGAGCCTGAGGGTGCGTGCGGCGACCTAATGGAGGCGCTCGAGGCGCGGCATCTCACCAGCCGATCACGGACCCGACGACTGGCAGGACCACCGTCTATGTTCAGGCCTCAACGGCTCGGTCAAGCATGGGAGTGGTCACCTGTCAGCGGCTCACTCGACACCCTCCACCAAGCCTGGGCCGGTGAAATCTCAGGGGCCCCTACCAGTCGCCACCGCGGGACCTTGAGGGCCTGCGGCCCGCCCATTACGTGATATCGCCGCACCAGCGCGTGTTGGCCACCGCGGCGCTGAAGTTCTGCCCGATCAGATCCGGCGCATCCACAGGCCGCTGACCTGCGATGGTGGTTTTCTTCCAAGCTCGCGGGTGACGACCGCGCAGGCCAGCACCGCGCATCAGCCGGCAGACCCGCTTGGGCCCGACCCGCACCCGGCGCGCGAGGAGCTCGGCCCAAATCCGACGCACGCCGGGATGGGCGTCCAGTTCGGTGTGGATCTCACCGATCACGTCGGTGAGCTCGGCGTCGGTGCGTTCGCGCTCGCACGGTCCCTGGGAGCGTCATCGGTAATAGCCCTGGCGGGCCACCCGAGCTGGTTGCACATGAACATGACCGAGTACTGTTTCTCGTCCGCCCAGACCGCGATCGCCGCGTACTTCACGACTGTTCCTTCGCGAACCAGGCCGCTACTTTTTCCGCGAAATCACGTTCCATTCGCAGGGTAGCGTTCTCCTTACGTAGCCGTTCTAACTCAACTCGCTCAGTCTCGGACAGGTCCTTGTCCTGACCCGAGTCGCTCCCTTTGGCTTGCTCACCCACTTGCCTAACGTTATCTCGTGGACGCCGATACTTCTCGCCACATCGCGAATCGTCCGGCCTGAATGGAGCACGAGGCTAACGGCTTGGTCCTGATATTCCTGGGTGAAGCATCGGCGTGTCGCCAAGACGGTTCCCTCCGCCTGCTCTCAGCGGCGGCCCCTGACCGACTGTCTACAAGACCGGGAACGGTTCACGACAACGCAGACAACAACCCGGCACCAGCAGCACAGTGCGAAACTGGGTCGTGGCACAGATCGAAGGCTGTAGACAAGGATTGCGCGTTTCTGGGGGTCAAGTGCTCCCGCCTCGGCCATCATGCAGGGCGCCGGGCTGCCACCAGGTGACCGCAATTCTGACCGCAACGGGCAGCACGGTGCTGCACTCGGACACCACCGGACGAACGCCGCATGCCCACGTCGCGCGGTCCGATCCCGGACTTGCCTGCATCTGTTAATCGCAGGGTTCTCTCCTCTGCTACTGGGAACTCGGCGTAACCGGGCCACAGACATTGCAATGTCACCGGATGCCGGACTGGCGCGCCTTGAGTTGGGAGCTAAGCAACGCGGAGCCGGTGCCGAGATGGCCCATGAGTCCGACCGCTGATAATCGAGACGAAACACGTCAAACGCCATACACGGTGTGCTAAGACGAACCATTTCTCAACCGTTTGCTCCTGTAGGGCAGACCTGCATATCAGGGGAGTCGATGTCCGCACTAATGACCACGAGTTTTCGGGCTCTACGCCACTGAGCGTGGTAGCCGGCCTCTGATCGGGGTGGCGCGGATAGTGTCCCAGTGGACGCCGCAGTGCAGCAGGAGGCGGAGCCGATAGTTGTCGAAGTTGCGAAATCCGTGTCCGACGCGCTTGATTTTTTGATCAGTAGGTTGATCGCTTCGGTGGGTCCGTTGGATACGCCAGCGGTGTCGAAGTAGGCCAGTAGCTCGGTGTGCCAGGAGTCGATGGTGGTCGCCAGTCGGGTGAGTTCGGGGATGTCGGCGTTGGCGCAGTAGGCCAGCCATCGGTACAGCGCCTGTTGAGCGCGGGCCCGGTCGGGGTTGTGGAAGATCAGCCGGAGGTCCTGGGCGGCGACCCAGGTGCGGGCGAGCTGCTCGTCGTTGGTGTCCCCGGCGTCGAGTCCGGCCAGCAGCCGTATCCAGGAGCGGTTGGAGTGGTGGTCGGGGGCGCGGCGCAGCAGCCGGCGGATGCCATAGAGCGGGTCGTCACGGCGCCGCGGTGCCCGGTGTGTTCGCGCTGGATGCGTCGGCGTACCTCGTCGACGGCGGCGAACCCCAGCCGCACGACGGGGAAGGCGTCGAGGACTCGAATGGCACCCGGCAGCGCGATGCGCAGGGCAGTGGCGTAGCCACGGTAGGGGTCCAGCGCGGCCACCCCGATCCCGGCCCGCCACCCGGGGTCACGCTGGTTCATCCAGCCCACCAGCGCTGAGGCGCTGCGATCTTCGACCACGGCGAGCAGGCGCGCTGGACCGAAACCGCGGGTGAGGTCGACGATGCCAGTCACGAAACTCGTCGAACGCCTGGCCGAGGCGGCCTGGAACGCGGTCTCGTCCCACCCGAGAGCCTCGACCCCGGCCAGCCGGTGGGGGTCATCCACCCGTGGCGTGCCGTGCTCGCAGACCGCGACCATCGCGGTGCGCCAGCCGACCCGAACTCGCGGGCCACCGCGGTGACCGAGGCACCGTCCTCACCGACGCGGCGGCAGATCTCGGCGCGGGCTCGTCGGGTCAGCGACGCCCGCGGCGCAATCACCGGTGAGGTCTCGAGTCCAGGTCCGTTTCCGGCACAATCGGTGCCGGCAGCGCCACACCCGCTTGATCCACACCAGCGTCACCGGACGCCCACCCGCGGGCAGATCCCGAACCCAACACGGGCGCCGATCGTGCAGCTCGGCCACCGCGCCACACTCCGGACAACCCACCAGATCAGCAGTCGTCTCAATCGCCTGCTCTACCTCACCGGCGTAATCCGACACGGCCACCACAACAAAGCCGGGCAAACCCAACATCGCCGCCGCAGCGCTACGCTCTCGTTCCACCTGGGGCCTCCATCTCCGTGTCCTGAACACCACGGATCGTGAGGCCCCAGGCCCATTTCCAGGCTCAGGCTAAAGATCGTGTCCTACAGCGGCACACCACGCTCAGGGACGAAGAGCCGCTTTCTTGCCGTAGCACGTGGGCGGATGTTGCGCATGTCTCCACCTACGGTAACCTCATACCGCTTTGGTAACCGGACGTATATGTATCAGGATGGGTCGCACTG
>JALZCN010000271.1 GCA_030863045.1 Actinomycetota bacterium
GACGTCAACCAGGCCCACCTCCCGCAGGACCCGCAGGTGCTTGGAGACCAGGGGTTGCGCCAGGTCAAGCTCCGTGACGAGGTCGTTCACAGAGCGCTCCCCCGTGGCGAGGACGTCCAAGATCTGCCGCCGCCGGGGCTCAGCCACCGCGTTGAACGCATCCGCTGTCGTCGCTGCTCGCGCCATGCCGAAATTATATACCCATATAGGAATATATCGAGGGGCGCGGAGTAGTGGAGCACCTGATCTTCGGTCCGGCAGGTGACGTGGCGTCGCGAGGAGCTGCAGGGCTACCTCGAGGCAGGCCTGCGATCGTGATGGCTCATTCGGGCCAGGTCAGTCCCGGATGACCGTTTGGCGCGCATGAGGAACTCGGCGAGGTAACCGTCGTGCGGAAGGCCCGCCGTATCCAGTAGGTCGCGTGATTCCCAACGTAGACGTTGCTGATGGTGGGTTCGTTTGACCAACCGCTCGGCTGGCTGCTCATCCTGCGTGATGCGGTCAGCACAAACGTGTTTCGCAGTGGTTAGCTGCCGTCAGGTCATCCAAGCCCGGGCGACCTGGCGTGCTCTTCAGAAGATCAGGTGCCTGGCCATGTTCCGGTGATCTTGCGGAATCCGGCGGCTCCCCCCCGATCGACCGCGGCTTTGACCAACCCGAACACGGCGCCCTGTACCCCGGCGGCAAACAGAACTTCACGCCAACTGTGGTCCTGATCCGTGGCCTGCGGCGCGTCTTGTTGCCCGGTGAGTAGCGTCCAGACGCGGCGGACGACCGCGCTCGCGGTGATCCCAGCAGCAACGCTGATCAGCAGACCCACGGGCTTGTAAGCCAGCTTCGCCATCGCCATCACCTGCTCCTGCGGAATACGCGTCGCAGCACCACCAACGCGCCCAGTGCCACCGCCGCGGCGGGAACCGGTCGTTGCCTTACCGTCTCCATCACTTGTTCGATACGTCCGGCCACCGGCGGTGGCAGTTTGGCCAGTGCCTGATTGGTCAGACTCCTTGCTCGCCGTGTCGCTTCCTCCGCCTTGTCCTGCAATGTTCCGGTGCCGGTATGCAGCTGCTGCTTAACCTCATCAACTTTGGCCTGCACGGTTTTCTTGGTGTCATGCACCTTGTCTTTGACGCGTGCCGGTACGTCGACCTTGTGCACCAGCGCTTGCACTGTGTCGCCGAGCTGCTCGCGGGTCCGCTCGATGTCCTGGTGTAGCTCGTGCTCGCGTGTCGAGGTGGTCATCGGTGTATCCCCTTCTTGGATCGTTTGTGCCCTGGACGGCCCGCCGCCCGCTCCGGACCCGCGACCGCCGTCGCAGCCAGTTACCTCATGGCATCGCTGAGTAAACGCCCGTCCACGACCGAAGTGACTGATTCAGCGCCGCACGTGCTGCCATGATCGTCACGCCCGGGGGATGTTGTGGAGTGGGGCAATCCCGATGAGATGCGGTACAGCGCCTTAGCCGATGATGTTCTGGAGTTCCGATCGGCATAGTCGGGCCGCGCGCTGGGCGCTCTCGGAGTGGACTCGGCAGTGGCCGTGGTGATCGGCGTGCGGACCACACTCCGCGGCGCATCGATCGGCGGCGGTGGCCACCGCCTCCAGAGTGGCCATGATGACGCCGGCATCGGTGTCGTGGGGACGGGACAGCACCCGCTGCGCAGCAGCGGCGATGTCGGCGCAGTCGAGCGCCGCGCGCGTGGCGCTGGCCATGCCGGCGGCATCGAGGGCCATCATCGCTGTGGCGCAGGTGGTCGAGTCACGGTCGAGGTCGGTGAGCGCCTGGAGCACAGTTGCCAGTCCATCGTCGGCCCACAAGAGCTTCACGGTGATGTCGGGTTCCTGGGTAGCGACGGTGGTACGAACGAGCCTCGTGACGCGCGCCGCGTCGTCAGCGAATTGTCGACACGCAGCACAGATCGCCAGGTGTGCATCGATCGCAGGCCGTTCCGCTTCGCTTTCCTCGCCGTCGAGCCGGGCCGAAAGAGCTTCATGACACTCTGTGCAGTCCACGTGACAATAGTCGCCCACGGCACCCCCCGGGTTCCAGCATTTTGTGGTGTCTCATCGTCTGCGTCCACCGTCAGAACACAGCTGGGTCGACCAGCACACGGTGGCCCCGCTGGCCGACTAGGACTTCAGCGACCTGGGCCCGGCCGCGCAGGTGACCAACTTCGGTAGCGCCTGCGAGTGCCCCGTTTGGCCAGACGTCTCTGACGTACCAGTAGCGGTGGACCGGGTCGCGCTCCTACTCGCCTGCCTGGGCGGAGTGATCCCTCGCAGGCCAGCTAGGCGATGTCGTGGGTGATCGCGTCGCGGGGATGCGTCCAGGTCCAGACGTCGCCGGTTGACTCGCCGGTTGACTCGCCGCTTGACTTGGCCATAGCAGCGGCGACAACACCGACGAGCACGTCTCGGGTCATTCCACCGACGCCTTCGAGTCCGGCCTTGAGCTTGAAGCGCTTCTCCGGATCTGGCTCGTTCACAGCGCCCTCAACGAGCGCCACCAGAATCCGGTCGGCGAGTAACTCGGCGTTGTCCGGCCACGAACCGACGACGCTCAGCGTGCGCTCGGTGACGTTTGTGCTCACCGGCGGCCTTTCTCGCCCAGCACCATTCACAGCGATGCGGTAGCTGTGAGTGCTCAAGCGGCGCAACAAGTTCCGCACGCTGTCGTACTGGTCCTCGGGGAAGACCCGCAGCACCTCACCCACCTCAATACTGGGCCCATTTCGCTCGAAGCGCTCGATCACCCAGTGCAGCACTTCAAAGTCGTCAGACCACAAGTCGTTCACACGGCCACCTCCCAAGCCCGCCCTATTGCTCGGACGCCTTCGCGGTGTCGCACGTGGGTACCCCCCCTTCCTCCCGGTCCCGCCTGCGTGCTGATCATAAGATCATTAGGCGAGACTGAAACCTCCAGGCTCGGGGAGCATAAGGCCCAAATGTTCAGTCCTTCATGTTTTTGCCACCGCCACGCCGATGTGCGCAAAATCCAGAAGACCGGTAGACCGCGCATGAGACAGTTCATGAGACCGCGCAGAAGACCGGCCTGGGCGCTGCGGGTAAAGCGTTAAGACAGCCTCACCTCACGCGGTCCCGTCCGTGGGCGGAGTCCGCCAGGGCGGCGGATGTGGCCCCGGCTGGCAGCAAGGGCAGTAAAAGGTGTTCCTGGCATCGATGTCATCACCCTGCACGGCGCGGACCACTTGCTGTCCGCAGCGGCGGCACGGCCGCCCGCCTCGGTCGTACACCCAGTGCTGCTTACCGCGCGCCAGCTCCCCGGTGGCCGACTGCTCAGGACGGTCGGCGTTGATCAGCAGAAGGCGCCGAGCAAGGGCCACCACGGCGTCGGGATCAATGTCGCGAACGCGAGCCCACGGCGATACTCCCAGCAGAAAGCACATTTCCGCCTTATACATGTTGCCCACCCCGATCAGTAACGGATTAGTACATCTACCTGCCGTGTGAGAGCCTTTGGTGCTACCGCCGTCTGCGCCCGGCGCTCGCGGCCCACCCGGTCACGCCATCGCAGGGATTGCCGCTGGTCGGGTTCCGCGTCACTAGTACCGCACCCAGGGTTTGACCAAGCAAGTCGGGCCAGCCGCAGGTCGACAAGGCACTACCACGTCTAACGCGAGACTCGATGCCAATCCCACGCACGGTCAGCGGCTACTTAAGACTGGCAGCAGGACAGGGGCTGGGCAGGCTCCGGTCCAGGTGCTCGGCGAGACGCTCGCACGATGCGGCTGCCCGCCGGTGTCGTTGGTGTGGCTGTCTCATGGCTTGCGTCTGGTCGGGCACCGCGCGAGGAGTGGCTGGAAAGGGGTCTGTTCTGCTCGAAGTAGCGGTGCCCTCCTTGCTGCTAACCCCGATGGGACTAGCAGGAGGGTGCCGGTGGCAGTCATCATTGGAATGGGCCCGCATAAGCGGTCGGCCACGATCGAGGTCATCGATGATCGCGGTCAGGTATTAGCAGCCGGAAAGTACGGAACGGACAAGACTGGCTATGCCGAGATGGTCAAGGCCGGTTGGCGTTCCCACAGCGGGTGTGGGCGGTCGAGGGTGGTAACGGCATTGGCCGACACCTCGCGCACCGTCTAGTCCATGACGGTGAGACCGTGCTGGATGTGCCGGCGAAGCTGTCGGCACAGGTGCGGGTGTTCGCCACCGGTAACGGCCGCAAGACTGATCCAGTCGACGCGCATTCGGTCGCGATGGCCGCGCTGCACGCTGCGAGCCTGAACCGCGTTGAGGTCGACGTGACCTGGCCGTCCTGGGCATGCTGGCCGACCGCCGCGACGAACTCGCCCCGCGCCCGCACGCAGGCGATCAACCGGCTGCACCGCCTGCTGGCGGAGCTTTTGCCTGGCGGGGCAAAGAAATTTCTCTCCGCCGCCCAGGCCCGCGCACTCATCGCGACGATCAAGCCGCGCGATCTGGTTGGCAAGACCCGCCGCTGGCTCGTGGTCGAGTTGATCGGCCAACTCGACAGCATCGACAACAAGATCAAGGCTGCAGACAAGGAACTTCAGCAGCTGGTCATCGACTGCGGCTTCACCCTGATGGGCCTTCACGGCATCGGTGCGTCCAGCGCGGCGCGGTTACTAGCCGATGTCGGCAACATCCACCGATTCCGCGACCGAGACCGGTTCGCCTCCTGCAAACGGCACAGCACCCTTGGACGCCTCTTGCGGCGAACAATAGCGCCACCGCCTGTCCCGAGCCGGGAATCGCAGAATCAACCGTGCCCTGCACATCATGGCCGTCGTGCAACTCCGCAATCCCACCGAAGGCCGCACATTCTTCGACGCCAAGAAAGCAGCCGGGAAAACCTCGATGGAGGCCATGCGCGCACTCAAACGACGACTACCTTCGTCGTCGGGGTGCATTTCTTCGGGCTTGCCCGCGTGTTGTCTGACTCGTCGCTGTACGTGGTGGGCGCTGGGGTGGCGGTGTTCGGTGCCGTTGGGTTGGTGATCGCTTTGGCCGGCGCGGCGGAGCCGGCGATCGCGGCGATTGCGGGCGTCGGACCGGGCGTGGTGTTGCTCGTCGGCGCCGGATGGGCGGTGACCCACCCGAGCACCGGGCGCCGTGCTGGCTCGTCGCCTCAATGCAACAGTGCCTCGCCTTGCCGTCCGGACCGGTCACGCGCCGCAGTTGAGGGGCCCTTGCGCGATGTCGCTCTCACCGCACCCTGCCTGATCGGCATCACGAACATCGCGGCCAGCCTGCATCACCATGGCCCGCGACGCTCCGCCCACCCGCCACTGTCAAGATCACGTAACGACTTGCCGCGATCTCGTATTGCAGGCCGGCCTGAGTCCGGACGTCAAGTGACCGGGACCTGGCTCATTGCACGTTGGCCGGCC
>JALZCN010000276.1 GCA_030863045.1 Actinomycetota bacterium
CAGTGCACCGTCGCCGGCGATCAGGCGGGCGTCGAGCAGCCCGAGCGCCGCACGTAGGTCGGTGGCTGCCACCTGGACGGCTTGCCCGATCGTTCGCACGCTGTGGTCGAGGTCGATGCGAGCGTCCCACAGCGGGTACCACAGTGAATTCGCAAGCTCGGTCACGTCCTGCTTGCCGTCATGCAGCAGCACCAGGTCCAGGTCGGAGTGCGGCACGACCTCACGGCGGCCCAACGCACCCACCGCGACCAGTGCACTGCCGGGGCCGGCCTCCACCGCGGCGAAACGGGAAGTGAGCCACAATTCGTAGAGATCAGCCAGCGCGTCGCGCAACGCCGGCGCCGTCAGCTGGCGTGGTCGGGAGTTGTCACCGAGGAGCGCGGCGCGGGCCCTGACCAGATCGTCTGCCGGGTTGTTCGAACCCCCGGCGTGGGAGATGACCCCGGGAGGCTTCATCGCTCGCCCCCTTTCGTGCCGGTGGTCATCGGGCCGGCCAGCGGCGTCGGCGGCCTGAGGTTCGCGACGTTGTTTCGCTCGTTGCTAGGGCCGTTGACAGGCGTGAGCTCCGGTTCCTCACGCGTTATGAGCACGTTGGGTGCAGCAGTTCGGACCGCTTGGCGGGAGTACCCGCTGCGGGCAGTGGTACCCCCGCCAAGCGTCAACACGTCACAGCCAGATCACAGGGCGTCCACGCCGCGCTCCCCGGTTCGCACCCGAACCACGGTCTCCACCGGGGTCACCCAGACCTTCCCATCGCCGATCTTCCCGGTCCGTGCAGCCTCGACCAGTACATCAATGGTCTTGTCCAGCTGCGCATCGTCCACCACTACCTCGACCCGAATCTTGGGCACGAAATCCACCGAGTACTCCGCCCCCCGGTAGACCTCGGTGTGCCCCTTCTGCCGGCCGTAGCCTTGGACTTCGCTGACCGTCATCCCGAGCACGCCGATCTGTTCCAGCGCAGCTTTGACATCTTCCAGCGTGAACGGCTTGACGATCGCAGTCACCAGCTTCATCGCCCACTCACCCTTCCTGGCCCGCTGAGGCTGGGACCTTGCCTGTCGGAGCCTCCTGAGCGACCCGACTGTTCGGCGATGCACCACCGGCGTAGATCGAGCTGAACTCGTAGCCGGCCTCGGCGTGCTCAGTCTCGTCGATACCGGCCAGCTCGGCTTCCCTGTCCAGCCGCAGACCGATGGTGAATTTCAGCAGCCTGGCAATGATCACTGCTGCGGTGAACGAGTAGGTCATCACAGCGCCCGCCGCCACGGCCTGCCGCCACAGTTGGTCGGTGCCGCCGCCATAGAACAGTCCGTTTACCCCGGCCGGCGCCGCGGCAGTAGCCAGAAAACCGATCATTAGCGTGCCCACCAGGCCACCGACAAGGTGTACGGCGACCACGTCCAGCGAGTCGTCGAAGCCGAGCCGGAACTTGATGCTGACCGCGAGCGCACACAGTGCGCCGGCGATGGCTCCCACCGCGATCGCCCCCAGCGGGGAGACCGACGAACAGGCGGGAGTGATAGCCACCAGGCCGGCAACCACACCGGAGGCACCACCCAGACTGGTGGGCCGCCCGTCCCGGACGCGTTCGACCAGCAGCCAGCTCAGCATCGCCGCGCACGTGGCTACCAGGGTGTTGATGAAGGCGAAACCTGCGATGCCGTTTGAACCGACGGCTGATCCGGCGTTGAAGCCAAACCACCCGAACCACAGCAGGCCCGCGCCGAGCATGACGAAAGGCAGGTTGTGCGGGCGCATCGCCTCTCGCGGCCAGCCGCGCCGCCTGCCGAGCACCAGGCACAGCGCCAGGGCCGCGGCACCAGCATTGATATGCACCGCCGTCCCGCCGGCGAAGTCGATCGCGGCGAGGTCGTTGGCGATCCAGCCACCCACCGGAGCGGTGACCTCGTCGAAGGCGAACACCCAGTGCGCGACCGGGAAATACACCACCGTCGCCCACAGCCCGGCGAACACCAGCCATGGGACGAAACGCATCCGATCAGCAACGGCGCCGGAGATCAGCGCCACTGTAATGATCGCGAACATCGCCTGGAAGGCGACGAACACCGTCGCCGGGATGGTCCCCACCAGCGGGATCGTGGCCGGGGCGCCGTCGCTGGCGAGGTAGGTCCCGCCGAAGGTCCCGTTGAGTCCCGCGAATTCCGTTGGGTTGCCGATCAGGCCGAAGCCAGCGTCGTTGCCGAACGCCTCGGAGTAGCCGTAGAGCACCCAGAGAAGACCTACGAGCCCCATCGCGGACACACTCATCATCATCATGTTCAGGACGCTCTTCGCGCGGACCATGCCGCCGTAGAAGAACGCCAGGCCCGGAGTCATCAGCAGCACTAACGCGGAGCTGGCGAGCATCCAGGCAGTGTCACCTGTGTCTAGCACGGGTTCACTCCTCTGCGTTGAGCCCAGCACCACGGTCAAGTGGTGCGTGGGAAAGAGTGAGCAGCAGGTGTTTCCACCGGAGGTACGGTGTGTTGCAGCGACGTTAACTGTCGTAGTTCGTACCGCGATGTCCGGTTGCAGGTTCCAGTTCGATCCGAGCAGCCCCTGCGGGCCGGGAATCTAGTCCAGCAGCGCGTCCACGAAAGCTGCGGGTTCGAATGGCGCAAGGTCGTCGACACCCTCGCCGAGGCCCACGAGCTTGACCGGCACGCCGAGCTCACGCTGCACATGGAAGACGATGCCGCCCTTGGCGGTACCGTCCAGCTTGGTCAGCACGATGCCGGTGACATCGACGACCTCGCGGAAGACTCTGGCTTGGGTCAGCCCGTTCTGACCGGTGGTGGCATCGAGAACCAGCAAGACCTCGTCCACCTCGGTCTGCTTGGACACCACCCGCTTCACCTTGCCCAACTCATCCATCAGGCCGGTCTTGGTGTGCAGCCGGCCGGCGGTGTCGATCAACACGGTGTCCACGCCTGCAGCGCTGCCCTGCTTGACCGCCTCGAACGCCACGCTTGCCGGATCGGCGCCTTCGGCGCCCCGCACAACCTCCGCGCCGGCGCGCTGCCCCCAGGTAGCCAGCTGGTCCACCGCGGCAGCCCGGAAGGTGTCAGCGGCACCGAGCAGCAC
>JALZCN010000320.1 GCA_030863045.1 Actinomycetota bacterium
CCCCCGGGACACTCACCACGCCGATGGCCGGCCTGCTTTGGCGTGGCCAGGCGGCGTTCTGACGTGAATCCACTTTCACCAGCACAACGTAAGGAGGTAACGATGAGTCTTCCGGTGTTGCGCAGTAGGCGCGATGGCGACTCCGCGCCGGCTTCATGGCGGGCGCTGGAGGGTCCGTGGGCCGAGTTCAACGAGCTATATGAACGCATGGGAAGGCTACTTTCGGATGCCTTCACCGGGTTGGACCGGGCAGCCGGAGGATGGCGCCCGGCAGCGGATGTAGAAGAGACCGATGACGCCTACCTCGTAGAGCTGGAGCTACCCGGCGTCAAACAAGGCGACATCTCAGTGGAACTGGGCGGCGGGGAGCTGGCCGTCACAGGGGAAGTCAAAGAGCGACAACGAGTGGGTCTACTGCGAAGCCGCACTCGACGAGTAGGTCACTTTGAATACCGGCTGAGCCTACCCACCGACATTGAAGAAGAGCAGGTTAGTGCGTCAATGTCAAACGGGGTGCTCACCGTGCGAGCGCCGAAGACGGCCAAGGCCCGACCCCGAAAGATTCCGATCACCAGCTGAACCGGTCCGGATGTCACATGGCAGCTGTTCTCGCAAGGCCGCCTGCGGATGTGCAGTTCTACCGCTGCGGAGGCGATGATGATGGCGAATTAATAATCCATGAAAGTCTGCCTCCATTCACATTAGCCTTGCCATCGACGTCCTAGCCGGGACAAATTCGACGCTGCAGGCCAGATGGGAACTCTGGCATGGTGGAGGTGTGCGGGAGGATCTTCGCGTCAAGCGTTCCGACGTCAAGGGGGTCGGGACGCCGGTGGCGCAACGGTGGCTCGATTGTCACGGTCAGGAGGCCCGGGCTTGGCTGGATCACCTCCCAGACTTAGCCCGGTGGTGGGCGCAGCGGTGGGATCTTGTCGTGGGAGAGCCGCTGGCGGGTGGTTCGGTGAGCGTCGTGTATTCGGTCGAGTGCAAGGACGGTCCCGCGGTGCTCAAGCTCGCGGCGCCGTGGTCACGGTGGTCTCGGGGCGAGGCAGCGGCACTGCAGACATGGGATGGGCACGGTGCCATCCGCTTGCTCGCTGCCTCTGATGACGCCGGCGCGTTGCTCCTCGAACGCGCGTGGCCGGGCAGACCTGCTAACGACATGACTGCTGCCGAGTTTGCCGCGTTGTTGTCGAAGTTAACGCGCCCTGCGGTGCCCTCAGAGATGCCGTCACTGGTCGATGCGGTGCACCTGCGCTTTGACCGAGCGGAAGAGAATCGTCATGGGCTGCTGTCCCCCGAGCAGATCCTGCGAGCGCGGTACGCCGCCGTCGGTCTTGCCGAGACGCAGCAGGGATCATCGATCCTTTGCCATGGAGACCTGTCGAGCAAGAACGTTCTGGTGTCTCACAATCGAGGTTTGCTGGCCATCGATCCGAATCCCTGCGCCGGGCACCCGGCCTACGACGCCGCGCAGTGGGCCGTCACGCAGACTCCGGTCGCGCAGACCCCACAGCGAGCTACCGCCGCGGCGGCCGCGTTGGGTATTTCCGCGGACGACGTGCTGCGGTGGGTCTGCGTACTGACTGCGGTCGAGGCGTGCCTGGCATCGCTGAACCGAGCGCAGGCGTCACTTGAGCTGGCCCGACGCTACAGGGCCGAATGGTTCCTGGACGGCTGACCATAGCGACCCGAAGGTGCACAGGAAGCTGGAGGACCTGGGTACGCCCCTTAGATGAGGTGTTGGAGGAGGGTGGCGGTAGCAGGCGTGAGCTCGACAGTGCCCAATGCGCCGTTGACGATCGCCAGCTGAGGCGGGATGTGTCCAAGGTCGATGTCGTAGAGCACTGGCACCGATAGATCGCCAAGGGCGTGCACGAGCGCATCGTGCTGACTGAAATGACCGGACGGCGGACCAGCCGAGCGACCGACTAGCACGGCGTTGGCGCGATCAAACCAGCCGGCGAGGCGCAGGTGGTACAGCATCCGCGCCGCCGTGACTGCTTCAGCCTCGGCGACCTCGACGTAGACGAGCAGCCCCTCGGGCGCGTGACACGCGGCGAAGTCCGCAACGTCGCCGTAGGGCGAGCCGGGCAGCATCGACATCGTCTCCAAACAGCCGCCGATCATCCGTCCCGTCGCGCAGACCTCCACCGCTGCACGATCCTGCGAGCCGAGCAGCTTCCAGCGGCCTGGGGTATTGAGTGTGATCTCCTGAACCTGCGGGTGGAAGGCGTAGTGGTCGTGCCGGCCGCTGCGGTAAGCCGTCGCGGCACCCTGTCGCAGCACGCTTCCGGCGGGCGCGGTGGCCGCAGCGAGCCAAGGCAGCAGCGGCTCGGGGACCGCACAGGGGGTATCCATGAGGTTGCTGCCGTGCAGGGTCGCGATCCCGGTACGCAGGGTCAGGGGCACCATGACCGTCGTGAGATCCGAATAGCCCACCAGCCACGTCGGCTCCGCCGCGCTGATCGCCTCGAAATCGAGCAGCGGCAGCAAGTCGATGGCCAACTCCCCACCCCAGGGCGGCACAACGGCGCGGATCACCGGGTCGACGAGCATCGCGGTGAGCTCGGCAGCCCGGGCGGGTGCGGGGGCGCTGGTGATACCGGATCCGTCCATGCAGTCGCCGACGACCACCTCATAACCCAGGTCGCGCAGGTACTTGAGACAGAACTCCAGCCGGGGCCGCATCTCCTTACCTACTCCAGCGGAGGGAGAGGTCACCGCGATGCGGTCGCCGGCTCTCAGCGGGGCGGGGTAGTGAATGCTCACCCTGCCAGCCTGCCAAACCCCGTGATCGACAAAGCCGTACGGGCACCTCGCTGGCGTGGCTGCCGGGTTCCACGGGGGAAGTCGCGTTAGTTCCCGTGGTACACGGCCTCCACGTTGTGGCCGTCGAGGTCGCGCAGGAAGACGCCGTAGTAGCCCGGGTGGTACTCGGGCCACTCACGCGGGGCGTGCAGCACCTCTGTACCCGCCGTCACCGCGGCGTCGTGGACCGCGTCGACGGCATCGCGGTCGGGAGCGCGGAAGGCCAGGTGCAGTTCACGGGTCTCGGCGCCGGTGGCTGGACTGAGCCAGAAGCGGGGAATGCCTTCGGGACCGGACAGGCCAACGACGAAGGCATCGCCGTGTGGGAAGCGCATCATCTCGTGCATCCCGATCGCAGCGAAGGTACGTAGGTAGAACGCCAGCGACGCCTCGACGTCGGCCACCTGAAGACCGATGTGGTCAATCATGGCTGGAGGTTAGCGGCGGCATACGACACTTTCGCAGCGTTGAGCATCTGACCCTCCTGCCTGGGTGATGGGGAGGATGGGACGCGTCATGACCCGCCATCTCGCCGTAGTGCTGGCCTGCGGGTTCCCGTTCTATCGGGCCCACTCGCTGACAAGCTCGTCCCCGTTGGGCGAGGTCGGTGGTGTGAGGTCAGTGCCTCGAGAAGGCGGGCTAGCAGCGGTCCTATTACTGCCAGTAGGAGCACGTAGGTGGCGGCCAGGGCTTCGAAGCGCGGGTCGACAGCGATGAGTCCAGCGCCTGCCGCGGTGGTGGTGAGACCGGCGATGATGATGGAGAACTCGCCTCGAGGAATCAGCGCGATGCCGGCGCGTACTCGGCCACGGCGTCCTATGCCCGCCCTGGCCGCGGCCCACCAGCCGGTCCCGACCTTGGTAGCTGCGGTGATCGCGCCCAGAGCAACGGCGAGTGGAAGCACACTGGGGATCTCCGCGGGGTTGATCTGCAGGCCGAAGAAGACGAAGAACACCGCAGCGAACAGGTCCCGTAGCGGGCGCAGCAACGCCACCGCGCTTTCCGCCACCGGACCGGACAAGCTCACGCCTACCAGGAATGCACCCACCGTGGCGGAGACGTTGAGCTGGGCGGCCAACCCGGCGACCAGCAGGGCCAGCCCGAGCACGCGTAGCAGCAGCACCTCATCGTTGGGCCCGAACACGAACCGGGCCAACGTCCCAGGAAAACGCAAAGCTATGACGAACGCCGCGACGACGGCGCCCAGCGCCAGGACCAGGTTCGCGGTGGCCGCAAGCACCCCCAGCCCGGAGATCAGCGCGGCCAGCACCGGCAGGTACGCCGCCATTGCCACGTCCTCGAACACCAGCACGGCGATGACGACCGGGGTTTCTCGATTGCCCAAATGGCCAAGATCAGACAGCAACTTCGCGACGATCCCCGAGGAGGACACATATGTCACCCCAGCCAAGGCGATCGCGGCGACCGGACCCCACCCCAGCAGCAGCGCCAGCGCAGCCCCGGGGGCGGCATTGAGCACCAGGTCGAGCAATCCGGCCGCGCGGTTGTGGCGCAGCCCAGCCACCAGCTCGTCGGCGGAGTACTCCAGCCCCAGGCTAAGCAACAGCAAGACCGCCCCGAGCTCGGCGCCTACCTCAATGAACTGCCGGCCTTCGTCCCCGGCGGCCAACGGCAGGACGCCATGCTCGCTGAACGCCAGCCCGGCCAACAGATACAGCGGCACGGGGGACACCCTGAGCCGATGGGCGAATAGCCCGAGCAAACCCAGCCCGAACAGCACCGCACCCAATTCCAGCAGAACGTGCACCGAGGACACCTGATTAGAAGCTGCCATGGCCAGCAGCTGTCTGCCCTCGCCCATCATTACGGCTCGTCCTCGCTGAGATGCCAGACGCGATGATGGGTGCGCGAATGAGGATCCGTTTCTCCTGGTGGCGTAGCCATCAACTCCACCAGCGCCGCGCGCTCGTGCGGCTGCAGCGTCACCGACTCCGAACAGTTGTCCGGATCGTCCTGTGAGTAGATGATCACGTCGGTCCGGCCGTCCCGGTGTATCACCAATCCAAGCCGCCGACCGGCAACGGTGGCGAAGTCGTACCGAATCCCCACCCCAGGCAGCGGTGTTTGCTCCACGTCCATCGGGCGCTCTCCTTCGTCCGCCGTTTGAGATTTCCAGCTCAGCGCCTAGGCGCGCGCAGTAGATCTACCCCCGGCTGGTATCTGTTG
>JALZCN010000330.1 GCA_030863045.1 Actinomycetota bacterium
GGTGGGCGCGGCGGCCGCCGAGGCCACCCAAGCCGTCGGTGCACTTCTGCTGCTTGGGCTGCTCGCCGCGCCCGCCGGCACGGCCCAACGCCTCACCACCCGGCCGTATCTGGCGCTGCTGCTGTCGGCAGGCCTCGCGGTGGCTGCGATGTGGGCCGGCCTCGCGCTCAGCTACACCCTCCCTGCGCTTCCCCCGAGCTTTGCCATCCTGGCCGTCGCCACCGGCGGCTACGCCCTTGCGCTGCTCAGCACCCGCCACCGCCCGCAGTAGATGGCGGAAGGAGACACGGTTCCCACTCACGACGTGTGGCGCGCCATAGCGCGCAACACGTACTGCAGGATCCCGCCGTTGCGGTAGTACTCGGCCTCCCCTGGGGTGTCGATCCGCAGTACGGCGTCGAACTCCACCGAATCCGCCCCGTCACGAACCGCCTTGACGTGCACTGTCGGCGGAACGGAGCCGTTGTTGAGCGCCGTGACCCCGGAGATGTCGAAGGTCTCGGTGCCGTCCAGGCCCAGCGACGAAGCGGATTCACCTGCCGGAAACTGCAATGGGAGCACGCCCATGCCGATCAGGTTGGAACGGTGAATGCGCTCGAAGGATTCGGCGATCACGGCGTGCACTCCGAGGAGCCTGGTGCCCTTGGCCGCCCAGTCGCGGGACGAACCCGACCCGTACTCCTTACCACCCAGGACAAGCAGCGGGATTCCGGCGTCCGCGTAGCGCTGTGCGGCGTCATAGATCGACACCGGGCCGGCATCGGGCGGCGCGGTGAAGTCGCGGGTGTAGCCGCCGCTGATCGGGTTGTTGGATACGGCGTCCAGCAGCAGGTTGCGCAGCCGGATGTTGGCGAAGGTGCCGCGGATCATCACCTCGTGGTTTCCCCGGCGAGATCCGTAGGAGTTGAAATCCTTGCGTTCGACACCCCGTTGGGCGAGGTAGCGGCCGGCGGGGGAGTCCGCTTTGATCGCCCCGGCGGGGGAGATGTGGTCAGTGGTCACCGAGTCCCCCAGGGACACCAGCACACGAGCGCCGGAGATGTCAGTCACGGGTGGTGGTTGGGCCGTCATCCCCTCGAAGTACGGAGGCTTGCGGACATAGGTCGACTCCGGATCCCAAGTGAAGGTCTCGCCTTCCGGGGTTGGCAGTGACCGCCAGCGAGCGTCGCCGGCGAAGACGTCTACGTAGCCCTTGGTGAACATCTCCTGGTTGATCGCGGACTCGATCACTTTCTGGATGTCCTCCGGCGAGGGCCAAATATCTCGGAGACAGACTGGGTGACCGTCGCGGTCCAGCCCCAGCGGGTCGTGTTCGAAGTCGAAGTCCATCGTTCCGGCCAGCGCGTAGGCGATCACTAACGGCGGCGAGGCGAGGTAGTTCATCGTGACGTCCGGATTGATCCGGCCTTCGAAGTTGCGGTTACCGGACAGCACGCTGACCACCGCGAGGTCGGCTTCGTGGACGGCTTGCGATACCTCCTCGAGCAACGGCCCCGAGTTGCCGATGCAGGTGGTGCAGCCGTAACCGACCAGGTGGAAACCGAGCTTCTCCAGGTATGGCCACAGACCAGCCTTCTCGTAGTAGTCGGTAACCACCTGGGAACCCGGAGCCAGCGACGTCTTCACCCATGGCTTGACAGTCAGGCCTGCCTCGACGGCGTTGCGCGCCAACAACGCTGCGCCGATCATCACCGAGGGGTTGGACGTGTTGGTACACGAGGTGATCGAAGCGATTACCACCGAGCCGTGGTCGATCTCATAGCCAGCGCCCTGGGCTGGCTGCACTGGCGTTGGGGAGCTGGGACGGCGCTGCCCGCCCACCGCGGCTGAAATCGTTGTATGGGGCGTACCGCTGCCGTTGCCACTGCTCACCGCGGACGGATCGCTGGCCGGGAACGACTCGACGCCGGCCTCGTCCACCGCGGACTCCACAGATTTTGCGGTGCGGGCATAGCCAACCAGCGCCTGACGGAATGCCGTCTTGGCATCGGACAGTGAAATCCGATCCTGTGGGCGCTTGGGCCCGGCAATCGAGGGCACCACGCTGGACAGGTCCAGCTCCAGGTACTCGGAGTAGGTGGCCTCCCGGCTCGGGTCGTGCCAGAGGTCCTGCTCCTTGGCGTAGGCCTCGACCAGCTCGAGCTGCTCGGCCGGGCGGCCGGTGAGCTTCAGGTAGCGGACCGTCTCCTCGTCGATCGGGAAGATCGCGCAGGTGGAGCCGAACTCGGGGCTCATGTTGCCGATCGTGGCGCGGTTGGCCAGCGGCACCGCCGCCACTCCCTCACCGTAGAACTCGACGAACTTTCCAACCACGCCGTGCCGACGAAGCATCTCCGTGAGGGTGAGTACGACGTCGGTGGCGGTCGCCCCGGGCGGGATGGATCCGGTGAGCTTGCACCCGACCACTCGAGGGATGAGCATCGACACCGGCTGACCGAGCATGGCGGCCTCGGCCTCGATGCCGCCCACTCCCCACCCCAGCACGCCGAGCCCGTTGACCATCGTGGTGTGGCTGTCGGTGCCCACCACGGTGTCCGGGTAAGCCTGCCCGTTGCGGATCATCACTGTGCGGCTCAGGTGCTCGATGTTGACCTGGTGCACGATTCCAGTCCCCGGCGGGACCACCTTGAATTCGTCGAAGGCACCCTGTCCCCAGCGTAGGAACTGGTAGCGCTCTCGGTTGCGCTGGTACTCCAGGTCGACATTGCGCTCGAAAGCGTCCGGACGGCCGAACACGTCAGCGATCACGGAGTGGTCGATCACCAATTCGGACGGCGCCAGCGGATTGACTGCCTGCGGGTCACCGCCGAGTGCCGTGACCGCCTCGCGCATGGTGGCCAGATCGACCAGGCACGGCACCCCGGTGAAGTCCTGCATGATGACCCGGGCGGGGGTGAACTGGATTTCGGTGGACAATCGGGCCTGCGCGTCCCAGCGGGCGAGCGCCTCGATGTGCTCCGCTGTGACCTGCGCGCCGGCTCCGCTCGACTCACCGCGCAGCAGGTTCTCCAACAACACCTTCAGGCTGTAGGGCAGGGCGCGCCAGCGGGTACCGAGCCGCCGGTCCAGCTCAGCCAACCGGAACACCTCGTAACACGCGGTTCCGACGGTCAGCGTGCCGCGGGTGCCGAATCTGTCGGCACTGGGTACTGCGTGGGCCACGGGCTCCTCCGCTTCCAGAGGGCTAAGCGGGCCCCCTCAACCGTGACTCTACGTCTGGCCGCCTGCCGATGGGCTCAGTGGGCAAAGCCGTAACCCCTAGGTAAAACGCCCGAGCGATCGCGGTAACCCGCCGTCCCAACATGCAGACAGGTCTAGTCAGGACTCGGAAGCAGCGCGGAGGCACGAACGGAGTCGATCACGCTGTGTGGTCATAGTTCTTCCTGCCCGTAACACTTGTGGCTAGTGTTGCGATTGTTACTCGCGGGATCGCTGGTGTCTACGAGGGGTACATGGCACAGTGCATCCGCATGCCTGCTTGACAAATCTGGCGGACGTCGGAGGGGCCGACGCTCGGGGGAGTCGGCGGAGAAGAGGATTGTGAAGGTCCCCACTCGACGACACGTTGCTGGCCGGACCCTGGTTGCGGTATCTCTTGTTGCACTGGCTCTGGTGGGGCAGCCGGCTCTCGGACAAGCCGTGCCACCGCCCCCGCCCAACCCCAGCGATGACGAGCTCAAGTCCGGCC
>JALZCN010000335.1 GCA_030863045.1 Actinomycetota bacterium
CCCCCGGCTCGAGCCGGGCACCGCGGGCCCAGTCCGTCGCAGGCATCGTCCGCTTGCCGGGTGAGGTGACCTCGCCTAGCCGCACCGCACCGGTGGCCGTGCCGACGAGCACTTCGTGTTTACCTACCCGCAGCTCGCCAGGTTTCAGCTGCTCGACATCGCGGACATCGGCGACCCGTACCGGACCCAGACTTACCCGTTGGTCCCGGAACCGGGCCCAGGCACCGGGAGCGGGGGTCACCGCCCGCACTTGGCGGTGCACGGCGAAGGCCGGTGCCCGAAAGTCCACGTGAGCGTCCTGCACGGTGAGTTTCGGGGCATGTGAGACACCATCAAGTGGCTGGGGCACCGGATGCACGGTCCCATCCGCGATCCCGTCCAAGGTCGCCACCAGCAGACCGGCTCCGGAGCCGGCCAACCGAGACAGCAGCTCACCCGCGGTGTCCTCGGGGCGGATCGCCTCGGTGACCGTGCCGTACACCGGGCCAGTGTCCAGTCCCTCCTCCAACGCGAAGGTGGATGCACCGGTGATCTCGTCCCCGTGCCAGATCGCGGCCTGCACCGGAGCCGCGCCACGCCAGGCGGGCAGCAGCGAGAAGTGTAGGTTCACCCAGCCGTGCCGGGGGATGTCCAGCGCCGCCCGCGGGACCAGTGCGCCATAGCCGACGACCGGGCAGCAGTCCGGCTCCAGTGCGGAAAGCCGAGCCAGGAAGTCCGGTTCCGACGGCTTGCGTGGGGTGAGCACCTCCAGCCCCGCGTCGGCGGCCAGCGCTGCCACCGGGGAGCGGGTCGGCCGCCGACCGCGGCCAGCCGGCGCGTCCGGCCGGGTGACCACTGCGGCGACCTCGTGTCGGTCGGAGTCCAGCAGCGCTTGCAATGAGGGCACCGCCACCTCGGGCGTACCGGCGAAGACCAGCCGCACCGCTCAGCGCGCCTTGCCGGACAGCGGAGGTGGACTGGACCAGACGGAGGGGACAAGCACCTACGCAGTATGCCGCGTAAGCCCGTCAGCCCAACTGTTGCGGGTCGAGCTGGACCCGCAGCGGGTCGGGCAGCTTGCGCGCACTTCGCCCAGCCTGCACTGTGGCCAGCGCGGTGGCGAGTGCCACGCCCTGCGAGCGCGGGACGCGGACCAGCAGCCGTTCACGCTCGCCATCCCCAGGGGCGGGCACCGGGCCCAGCAGCGCGGCACCCGTCGGCAGGGCAAGCGTCTCGCTGACCTCCGTCAGGGTGGCCGGCAGGCCGTCCAGGGCGGCCATCCGCGCAGCAGGCGGGAAGCCGAGTTCGGCGCGCGCGGTCAGCTCGGCTTCGGCATGACCAGCCGGGTCCCAGCGGATGAGAGCCTGCACCGTTGCCAGTGATGCCTCTGCGACCACCACCACCCGGCCGCCGTCAGCCGCCGGCTCCACCATCGCAGCCGCGGCCATCCACCGCCGTAGCGCCTCCTCCGCGGCGCGCAGATCGGGTCGGGCCAGCAGCGCTGCGGCATCCAGCAACAACGCGGCCCCGTAGCGCGCTGATGGTTCGGCCCCAGGAGTGGCGACCACCAGCGACCGGCCCGCCGGGATGCCAGGCAGTACTGTGCCACCGCCCGAGCGGCGCACCGGCACCTCCGGAAAGGCACGGCCGAGCTCCTCCGCGGTGCGACCGGCCCCAATCACCACTGCACGCAGTCGCCGGCCACCGCAAGCTGGGCACCGGTAGCTCGCCTCGACAATGCCGCACCACCGGCAGGTTGCCGAACCGGCGGCGGGCAGCGCCAGCGGGCCCGCGCAGTGCCGGCAGCGGACCGGGGCTCGGCATTGCCCGCAGACCAACGCAGGCACGTAACCACCGCGCGGCACCTGCACCAGGACCGGCATATCGCGGCTCAGCGCCGCGCGAGCCGCTTCGAACGCCACTGCGGGTAGCCGCGCCGCGCGGGCAGCCGGGTCCCGCGCCAGCTGGGTGTCGTCCTCCCCTATCGCGGTGATCCGCGGCGCTGCGGCCCGCACCACGTCCCGGGGGGCGACAATTTCGTGCGCCCATCCGGTGTCGACTGATAGCTGCGTCTCCGCTGTTCGCGCGTATCCGGCCACCAGCAGCGCCGCCCGTTCAAGAACGGCGCGCTGGCCGAGCACCAGCCGGGTGTGCGGGTAGGGGGCTCGCGGTTCGGCGTGCAGGTCGTCGCCGTCGTCCCACAGCACCATCAGCCCTAGATCGGCGACCGGGGCGAAGGCCGCAGCTCGGGTACCGACCACGATGCGCACAGCGCCACGCCGCACCGCCAGCCACCGGCGGTACCGGTGTGCGGGTCCCGACTCGGCGGCAAGGGTGACCACTGCATCAGACCCCGCCAGTGCGGCCACCGCAGCGTGCACTCGCGCGGTGTCCCGGTGATCGGGCAGCACCAGCAACGCCCCCCGCCCGGCAGCGGCGA
>JALZCN010000342.1 GCA_030863045.1 Actinomycetota bacterium
ACAAAAACTCCGGGCGGCGTGTGCGGGCACCAACGGTCGCGGCGGCGTTGGTAGTCGTGCAGCGCGACGATGGCGCTGTCATGCAGGAACACCTGCCGGGATTTGCCGGACTTGGAATCAGCCATCCCCAGCACACCGGTGTCCAAATCGACCTGGTCACGATCAAGGTTGCAAGCTTCGCTTTTGCGCAGGCCGGTAATCGTCAGGAGCGCGATAAGCGTCTGCCTCGTGGTGGCCCGAAGCGGCGGCGTAAGCCGGCCCACCACGGCTATCAGAGCAGTGATTTCCTGGAGTATTCGGTAAGCCGATTCTGCTACGGAACACCTGCTGGCACAGCCGTCCGCTGGCAGGACTGTTCCGTCAGACCGTTCTACGAATTGTTCGAGTGATGGTTCGGTATCCGAGACAATGGTCAGTGTGAACGGCACCAGGTCGGCTACGCCGCTTTCCACTGATAAACAAGACGTTGACATACAAACCAGAGGGGCTGAGGTGCCCCCTCGGCGATCGCTCAATGGAACGTAAGGAACTTGCGTCGTCCCAGTTCGAGAGCGCTCCCCCTATCACCACATGGTCACTCCCTGCCATTTTCGCTGGCTCCAAGCTAAGTGAGGGCGCTATGGTGGGGCGGTCGATGCTGCACTGGCCGTGGTCTGCGCTGAGCGTTCGAGAGAGCGCATACTGGACCCTAGTGATGGTGCACCTCCGTAAGGAGAACTACGAGGAAGCTCCTCGTCAATACGATCGGTACCGCACTCAATTGCATCCCGAGCTCGGTGTCGCTTGGTCGTCCCACATACGTGACTTGGTCTTAAGTTGGCCTGGGTTGTATCACGCTACTGCGACGCTGCTGTCACGCCACCTGTGCGAACCTTACTTAGGTCAGCCAGATAGACCATCTCGCCGAGTGAAGGCGCAACCGCAGGATCACCCGTGAGTCAGACATCCGCGGGTGTTGCACCGAAGCAATCACTTAGGAGCCGCCCCGAAGATTATTCGAACCGTCGATGACGGAGTTCTGTGGTGAGCTTGTTCTTCACATAACGAACACGGCGGTTCACATCAAGTGTTGTCGCTTCGTTAGGACACGGCTTCACCACGTTACCTCAGGCGACGTTCCGAAACCAATAGCTATTGGGCTCGTTGCACGAACGCGCAGGAGGTGGAGAAATGCCGCCATAGCCATAGTAGGTTGCTAGATGCGATAATGACTTGCGCATGCTATGGGCAAAGCGCCTCGCTGGAGAGCTGGGGTGTATACAACTCCACCGCACCCCCCACTTTACCAACCACCCAAACGACGGCTATGGAAACGGGGTTCTTGTGTCTCAATCCAATCTCAACCCGTCCGCACACGACGGCGGGTCGCAGCCAGGCGGTGGTCAATACCAGCCGCCCAATGCAGACGACCAGTCAGAAGACGCCAATGTCGGTTACGCTATACTAGACGCCTCGCTAGGCGAGGACCCAGCGATCGCCGAGACCGCTGGGGATCCGCTCAGCGGCGTACGGAGTGACATCGCAGCCGCCTTCGACGAGGTCTCCAACCTCATCAAGAGCCAGGTCCAGCAACAAGCGAATACGGGACCGCAGCAACTCAACGTCAGCTTCGACCCAGGCGCGACCACTGCCCAAGCCATGGGGGCTGACACGAGCCTCATCCAGGCCGTGGCAATCGGTCCATCCGTGCCGGGCGCCGGGGAACCGGGACAGCAGGCGCTGTATGTCTTCACCTCTGAGGAGGTGTACCCCGACGCTGTCCGCTCCATTCTTGCGCAAGACTTCGGTGTGTCTGCCCTGAGTGGCGGGGAAGGCGCCAACGTGCCGATCGCCACGCGCAAGGCGACGTTTGAGGCCCTGGAGCACAAGTTTCGTCAGCGCCCCGCCTTCTGTGGCATATCGGTGGGCAATTTCAGGATAACGGCGGGCACTATCGGGCAGCTCTGCCGCGGCCGGACGGCACCTCGCAACGCTCGACTGATGATTTTGAGCAACAACCACGTGCTGGCCAATTCGTTCCCCGGCTGCCCCGCCCAGTTCGGCGACTGCATCGCCCAGCCCGGCCCGGCTGACGGTGGTAAGTGCCCGCAGGACCAGGTAGCCATCCTGGAGAGGGCCGTTCCCCTCAACTTCCAGGGTGGGACGAACTTCGTGGACGGTGCCACGGCCTGGGCCTGGCCGGACCGCGTTCACCCGGAGCACATCTTCCGGTCAGGCAACACCTTCGGGCGGTTCAAGGTCGGCACTCAACCTATCGCCGCGCAGGTCGGCATGATCGTCGGGAAGTCGGGGCGCACGACGCAGCTCACCCAGGGAAGAGTTACTAGCCTGACGTGGAGCGGCCGAGTCAGCTACCGGCAATGCGGCACGGCCTTCTTCGAGCGGCAAATCCTCGTCGAGAGCAACATCGCGGGCCGGGAGTTTAGCGCCCCCGGTGACTCGGGCTCGTGTGTCTGGGCGTGGCGGTCCGGTCTGCCTCCGGTCGGGCTGCTGTTCGCTGGTGGGGGCGGTCACACGATCATCAACCCAATGGCGTTCGTGCTCCAACTCCTGGACGTCAACCTGGTCTAGGACGCGCGTATAGCGTCCAGAGCGCAAAGGATTCGGGACAAGGGCCGGCCCCGGGTTCGCCCAAAAATTTGGGACCGGTCCGCTGCCCGCCCACAGCTCGGGGATTCCGTGGGCCGCGCCCGCAGCGCAGCATTACGGGAGGTTATCCAGCGTCCCGTGGAAGTTGAGGTGGCGGTTCCCGCCTGAGTCCTGCCGTGCGGAACGGACTCGGATGAACCACCAAGAACCCACGAAGGAAGGGGACCGCCATGCGAAAGCAGCACCAGGAGTGGAGATCAACACGAGCCAGCCCGCCGTGCTCGAACAGGTGAGCGTGGCACTCGGCGAACTGGCCGGCGAGATGCGGGAGGGCCTGGTGCCCTCGCGGTCGGCACCGGGCTTGCAGGCGATGGTCGCGCTCATGGAAGCTGACGTGGCGCGGTGTGCGTGCCGCAGGGCCACCATGCCCGCGAGCGCACCGCGGTGCGGCATGGCCACAGTGCCGGCTCCGCGAGTCTGGGCGGACGCTGGGTGCCGGTGACGCGGCCGCGGATCCACGCCGCCAACGGCTCAGGCCAGGTGGCGGTGCCGTCCTATGAGCCGTTCTCCCATATCGAGGTTCTCGGCCGGATGGCGCTGGAGCGAATGTTCGCCGGCTCTCGACGCGGCGCTACTAGTACTCCAGCCGGTGCGCCCAGTGATCAGGAGGTGATCGTCCAGCGGTTATGACTTGATCGGAAGTTCGTCGTCGCCTACCGGTGTGAGTCCGGTCCGGGTAGCTGTCAGGAGGCCCGGTAGCAGGTTGGCGGCCTGGTCTGGAAACGGGCCGGGTCGAAGCCCAGCGTCAAAAGCCACGGTGGTGGGAGCAACTGAGCGGTCCGTAGCGGAAGCGAAGCCTGCCGCGTCGTTAGACATTGGGGGAGAGCCGAGCCGGGCGGTTCACGGTGAAGGCCATGGAAGCGGTGAAGATTCTGAAAGTGCAGCCGCGAGGGACTCCCCGGCGTAAGAGGGCGCGGAACGTTCAGAAGGTGGCGGCGGGAACTGGGGAGGCCCTCCCCGGCCGAAGCGTACTGCGAGGAACGCGGGCAGCTCGTCTTATAACCGTGTGGAGCCGGGAAGTGGATTGGGTGCTGGGAGGGAGTCGTAGGCGGCCGTAGTACTGATCGAGCCGGGCGGACAACAGAACCGCCGGTGAGGAAAGGGCCGCTGCTTCGTTTGTGCGTGGTGTCTGGAAGGAGGGCCCGGTGAGTGCCGCTCAGGCTAGGTCCACCGCGGTGGGGTCCAGGATGGATCCGGTTCGTGCCTTGCAGCACGCGCTGTACCGGGCGGCCAAGGCCGATCTGGGACGACGGTTTCACGCGCTACGGGACAAGGTCTATCGCAGAGACGTCTTGTGGCGTGCGTGGGTCGCGGTGCGTCGCAATGTCGGCGCGCCGGGGATCGATGGAACCACCCTGGCCGATGTCGAAGAGTACGGCGTTGAACGACTCCTGGAGGAGTTGGCTGAGGATCTGAGGACCGGTCAGTGGCGTCCGGTGCCGGCTCGGCGGGTGTTGATTCCCAGGCCCGGGACGAGTGAACGACGTCCGCTATCGATTCCTTCGGTTGCCGACCGTATCGTGCAGGCCGCGGTAAAGATCGTGCTCGAGCCGATCTTCGAGGCGGACTTCCTGCCGTGTAGTTTCGGATTTCGGCCGAAACGCTCGGCACATGATGCCCTGCAAGTTCTTGTTGACCAGTCCTGGCAGGGTGCGCGGTGGGTGGTGGAAACGGACATCGCCAATTGTTTTCGGCGATTCCGCATGAGAAGTTGATACAAGCGGTCGAGGAA
>JALZCN010000352.1 GCA_030863045.1 Actinomycetota bacterium
CGGCCACGGTGCCCAGCGCACCAGTGAGTCCGAGGCGGCGGGCGATGATCGTGGCCAATTCCACCGGAGTCGCGGTCACCAACCACACCCGTTGGCCGGCGTCGAGGTGCATTTGAGCCAGCGCCAGGGTTCCAGCCCAGATCCGGTCGGCCATGAGATCGTCGTAGATGTCCTCGCCAAGCTCGACGAACTGCCGGCTGGATCTACCGGCCACGAACGACAGCGCCTGTTCGCGGCTGCTACGCATTTCGGCGAGGCTGAGTTCCTTTCCGAACATCCTGAACCTCAGCTGCTGCCAGGCGTACGAAGCCAAGGCCCCGGGAGGGAAGAAATTCCGGTCTGCCAGCCCTCGAACGAAGTAGAAGATCGACGCGCCCATCATCATGGTGTTGTCGACATCGAAGAAGGCGGCTGCAGTGAGGTCCGGAGGGATGACCAGCGGGACATCCATCTCCGAAACGGCCGCACGCCCTGATAACACCTCGACGCTGGCATCCCCGGTGAGAGTGACCAGGACGGCTTTATCCTCTCGGCTGTCCTGAGCGCGCCGTGCTGGCACTGCAACCTGCCCTGATATCGGAGTTGCGGTCCTACTCTCCAGCCCCCTCGTGGGCACGCCGATCACCAGACTGCCGTGATGATTTCACCTGAGCAACCAAGATCGCACTTGACATGACATCGGATGGATTGGTGTGACGGCTATTCAGGAGGGAGCAGCGACGGCAGCAGGATCCCGGGTGGAAGCGGAACGCTGGGCCGTGATGAGTCATTCGCAGGCAGCGGTCGCGCAGGCTCAGATCCGGCGCCATCCGGGTCCGGCAACACATCACCTGGGCTTCGGGTAGTTGGAAGCTGGGCAGGGGTGCCCTGATCGTCCTGAGCGGGCAGCGGAACCGAATTGGCCGCAGGCGGTTGGAGCAGGCTCGGAGGCATGATCACGTTAGGTGGGCTGTCCGGTGTCACGCCCGCGCCGTCAGGCAGGGGCACTGCGGTAGAGGCACCGTCAATAGGTACCGGCTTGCAGACGTCCCTGGCCGGCAGCAGACCGAGATCGTCACGCGTGCCGGAGGTGATCGTCACGCAGTTGGACCGTTCGGATAGTGCGGAGATTCGGGCAACGACCCGATCGAGCAGCCTCAGTGTGCTGTCCAGCCGAGCGCTGGTGGACAGCGGTAGCGCGGACCGGACGGACTCCAGCCGAGAGTTCTGTTGCTGAACCCAGCTGCGCAGTCCTGACAGGCTGTTGGGTTGACCGTTGGCGGCCAACGCAGTGAGCAGCCTCGCTCCTGCGGTGGTGTCTGAGTCGAAGTCGTCGAGTGCCCGGAGAACTTTGCCCTGCCCCGCAGACCAATTACCCGCGGCTCCCGCGAGGTCTGCCACGACTTCGATCTCGCTCACCCGGGCGGCGGCAAACTCCAGATGCTTGAGTGCCTTGGGTTGATCTCCGAAGGTCAACCCAAGTTCAGCCGACTCGGCGGTGCGCTTGAAGGTGTACAACGCATCGCCCGGCAGGGCATCGCGGGACAGCAACACGCTCATTCCGGACAGCGCCATCAGCAGGCACAAGCTCGCAGCCGCCGCTACTACCAGCCGTCCCCGAGTCTCGTCGGGAATCCAATGGCGGTGCCAGCGTTGATTGGCAGCCGCCTGTAGCGAAAGGACAGGGCTGCTGCCGTCGTGCACGACATCGGAGAACTCAGTCATGATCCGCCGGCGCATCCGGTCCCGTTCCAGCGGATTCGGACCAGCTGTTGCCCCTACCTGACGCAGCGTCGCCACAATGGCAAGCTCACGGTCCAGGTTGCGATCGGAGACTTCGCGCAAGCTGCTATCAACAGCACGGGCGAAGTCTTCCTGCTCCTGCCCGTCGCTGTCGCGACCCCCGGATGTGCGCGTTGTCCTCACCGCCTTCGGGCCCTCGGGCCATGTCGTTCGGAGCAACGAGCGGCTGTCCGGGTGGTTACGCTGGGCGGGCGCTTTCCGGCTGTGAACGTGACAATCATCGCAGTCCCTCAGGCAGCAGCTGCGCCAGTCTGCGGACCGCACGATGCTGCAACGCCTTGACCGCCCCCTCATTGCGCCCCATCACAGCCGCGGTCTCCGAGACTGACAGGCCCTGCATGAAGCGCAGCATGATGCACTCCTGCTGGTCGTGACCCAGCTGCGCGACGCAGCGCATGAGTTCGGCGGCGGTGGCCTCCTCGACAACCTCGTGCTCGGGGCCGCGGTCACTGGCACTGGAATCGAGAATGTCAGCAGTGGTCATCTCCAGTCGGTACCGGCTGGACTTGACGTGGTCGAGAACCAGGTTACGCGCGATGGTGACGAACCAGGCGCCCACATCGCGGCCCTGGTAGGTCACCGACGAGATCCGGCGCAGCGCGCGCAGGAAGGTCTCGCTCGTGAGGTCTTCGGCCAGCGGGCGATCTCCGACTCGAAACAGGATGAAGCGGAAGACCACATCGACATACCGATCGTAGAGCTGCCCGAATGCTGCCTGATCACCCCGTTGGGCAGCGGTGACCAGCTCCCACGCGGCGGCGTCGACCTCCGGGCCAGCCTGATCGGGAGCACCGATGGCCGCTGGGTCCGGATCCGGGATGGGGGCGCCTCGATCCGGAGTACTCGGATCCGGGACCGGCTGGGTGTCGGGGCGCGAGGCGAACTTCACGCGATCGGTCGTCGGCGCTCGACACGGTCTAGCGCCGGTTGCCGCATCCGGCGTAGCTGCGCAGGCGGGCCGCTCGCACGGCAGCGCGCCGTCGCAGGTCGGCCGCGAAGTTCCGAGGACCATCTCGGTTGCGGCATCAGCCACTCCTCGTTCGATCGTGCCGACCGTTCGCATCAACGGTCGCCTAAGGCGTGCGGAAGCATACGACGGCGGCACGTTACGCGATGCGCCTCCCGTGCTGCGGATGGTAGGTAGCGCTGCCGATCAGTCACGTCTTGCCCGCCGTGAGTCACATTGTGCTGCCGTGAGTCACGTTCTGGGCACCGACGGCACTTATCAGGGTCGATTGCTCAATCTGTCCTCAGAACACGGGCGACCCCGCGGCGCGGGTTGACCCAGGTGGCAGGGTGAAGGGATGCAACACGAGGTGACCTTGTTGGTCCGGGCGGGTTGCCCTCCGTGCGCAGAGGCTCGGGAGGACGTTGCTCGGATTTGCGCCGAACTGGAGGTTCCGTGGCATGTCAGCGACGTCGACGCCGATCCGGAGCTGAGGGCCGAGTACGGTGACCGGGTTCCCGTGATCCTCGTCGATGGGCACGAACACGGCTTCTGGGCAGTGCAGGAGCAACGCCTGCGGGCCGCCCTCAGCCAGTGAGGACCGTTACGACCCGGCGTTCGAGTGAACCTTCGCCGGTGGGCACGCGAACGAGCAGTCGTGATCTCGACCCGGTTATCCGTCCCCGTGGCCGCGCTGGTCGGTTTACTGTCAACGGCGGCAGGGTTGGCGGCGGGGCACCTGGTCGGCGGGCTGATATCGCCGACCGCTTCGCCGTTCCTTGCGGTAGGCGGCAGTGCGATAGACCTGACGCCGGCCTGGCTCAAAGACTTTGCGATACGCACCTTCGGCAGTAACGACAAGGTGGTCCTGCTGCTGGGCATGGCCATCGTGATCGGTTTGGTCGGGGTGGCCGCCGGTCTGCTGTCGCGGCGTTCCCGCACCCCAGGGCTTGTGCTGATCGCTGTGCTCGGCGCGGTGGCCACGGCCGCGGTACGGTCCCGGCCCACAGCAAGCTGGCTCGACGTGCTCGCCCCGATCGCTGCTCTGGTCGTGAGTGCGGGGATCTTCGTCGTGCTGCACCATCTGGGCCGGCTCAGCCAGCCGTCGACGGGAGATCCTGCGGTGGAGATGTCCCGCCGCACGCTGATCGTCGGGTCGGCGGCGGTCGCCGCGGGTGCCGGCATCGCGGCGGCCGGTGGCCAGATGCTGACCGGTCGCGGTGGGGTCGAAGCTTCCCGGCAGGCGGTCGGGCAGATCGTGCCCATCGTGGCCGCGCCGCCGATCCCCGCCGGGGCGGACTTCGCTGCTGATGGATCGCCGACCTTCGTCACTCCGAACCGGGAGTTCTATCGGGTCGACGTCAACTTCACACTGCCGCAGTTGCGGGCCGAGGACTGGCGGTTGCGCATCCACGGGATGGTGGACCGGGAGCTCACCGTCGACTGGGCAGACCTGACCTCCCGCCGGCTGGTCGAGCGCACCGTGACCCTGACCTGTGTGTCCAACGAGATCGGTGGGCCCTACGTCTCGACGGCCAACTTCACCGGCGTGCTGGTGGCCGACATCCTCGACGAGGCAGGCGTGCGGCGGGGTGCCAACCAGGTATTCACCACCAGCGTCGACGGATGGACCTGCGGCACCCCCACCGCCACCCTCACCGATCGGGGCAGGCAGGCCATGCTGGTGATCGGCATGAACGGCGAGCCGCTGCCGATCGAGCACGGCTTCCCAGTCCGGATGATCGTTCCTGGCCTCTACGGTTTCGTCTCCGGGACCAAGTGGATCACCGATATGGAGCTCACCACGTTCGAAGCGCGCAAGGCCTACTGGTTGCAGCGGGGCTGGGCGCAGCGGGCGCCGATCAAGACGATGTCCCGGATCGACAGTCCCGGCGCCTTCGGACGGGTCAGTTCGGACACCCCGATCACCGGGATCGCGTGGGCGCAGACCAGAGGAATCGAGAAGGTCGAGGTGCGCGTCGACCGCGGCGAGTGGCGGCCCGCGGAGCTGTCCACCGAGGTCAACGTGGACACCTGGCGGATGTTCCGGCTGCGCGGACGGTGGGAGCGCGGCAACCACATCGCCGAGGTGCGGGCGACGGACAAGACCGGTTACACCCAGACCGAGGACCGGGCGGCACCCATCCCCGACGGTGCCAGTGGGTGGCACTCGGTACAGTTCACCGTCCTATAAGGACGCCCTGGTGCAGGGCAAACGTGTCCTATTTGTAATCCGCTAGCGATGAACCCGTCGCCGTGGGTCGTCGAAGATATCAACGTGAGGCCCGGACCAGCCGGGCAGCCCGATGAGGAGTTGAGTATCGAGTGAGGAAGATCCAGCGACTGGCCGCGGTCGGCGCTACGGCGGCCATGGCCGTTCTGGTTGGCGCATGCAGCAGCGCGCAGGAGCCGGCCACCGGGACTGAAGCTTCCCCGCCGGCCGACGAACCGGCTCAGTCAACCTCGGAAGCGCCGGCAGCCACCGGTAGTGGCGTCACACAGATCAGTGACATCTTCGGTCCGGGCTGCGGCCAGGTTCCGGCCGAGGGCGAGGGCTCGGCGCAAGGCATGGTCGACGACCCGGTCGCCACCGCGGCGAGCAACAACCCCCTGCTGAGGACCCTGACGGCTGCTGTGACCGCCGCCAAGCTGGGCGACACCCTGAACAGTGCCCCGTCGTTGACCGTGTTCGCCCCGGCCGACCCGGCGTTCCAGGCGTTGGAAACTCAGAACCCGGGCACCATCAACCAGCTCACCACCGCGCCGGACGTGGCGCAGCCGACCAGTCAGCTATCCAAGATCCTGACCTATCACGTGGTCGGTCAGCGCTACGACGCCGAGGGAATCGTTGCTGCGGGCACCCTGGACAGCCTGCAAGGCGGCAAGATCAATATCGGCGGTACCGCGGCGGCGCCGACCGTCAACGGTGCCCCGGTGTTGTGCGGCAACATCCCCACCAAGAACGCCACCGTATTCGTGATCGGGCAGGTGCTGTCACCGCCGGCTGCCTGAGCCAAAGTAGTCCCCGGCACCGAGGTTGCCAGGGCGGCTCCCATCCGGGGGGCCGCCCTGGCGCATACCTCATTCGTTTGGTGCGGGACTTCTCAGGCTCATAACGATTTCGTAATGAACCGACCCGTTTTGTTTCAGCAGCCGTAACAGTGGGCACACCTATCCGGCACAGCACGGCACACCAGACGGATAGACGCAATATATGGCTATTCATAATCTGGCGAATTGGTCGTATCTCAAAAATAGTACACGTAAGGCTGAGGACACGAGCATACCGAGGAGGAGTTGAGGCCAAGTGAGGAAGATCCAGCGACTGGCTGCGGTCGGGGCTATGGCAGTCCTGACCGTCGTGGTGGGTGCCTGCGGCGGCGGTGAGGAGTCGACTGAGGGGTTGGAACTTCCCGGTCCAGCTCCCGAGTTGCCTGTGCCTACTTTGCAGGAACCTGGGGGCCCGACCATTACCCGGATTTCGGACATCTTCGGTCCAGGCTGTAACCAGGTACCCACGCAGGGTGAGGGCTCGGCGCAGGGCATGGTCGACGATCCGGTTGTCACCGCGGCCAGCAACAACCCGCTCCTGACCACTCTGACGAAAGCGGTGAACGCCGCCAACCTGGCCGACACCCTGAACAATTCCCAGGCCCTTACCGTGTTCGCCCCGGCTGACTCGGCATTCCAAGCGTTGGAGACTAAGAAGCCAGGCGCGCTCAACCAGCTGACCACCGCCCCGGACGTGGCGCAGCCAAATAGCATGCTGGCCCAGACCCTGCAGTACCACGTGGTCGGCAATCGCTACGACGCCAAGGGCATCGTCGACCGCGGAACGCTCACCACCCTGCAAGGCGGCAAGATCACTGTCGGCGGCACCGCGGCGGCGCCGACCGTCAACGGTGCCCCGGTGCTGTGCGGCAACATCCCCACCAGGAACGCCACCGTATTCGTCATCGGGGAGGTGCTGACACCACCGGCTACCCCATAGGCAGCTAGTACATCTGAGGGGCGGCTCCCGTGCTGGAGCCGCCCCTCGCGCATGTCATGGGCCGGGAAAGATCGCGACTTTGTTCCTGGGTTCACGAACGGCTACCGTGGGGGCCGCATCGCTGGACGCCTGGCACGACAGCGACACCGCAGAGGTGGGGTACCGCCGAGACGGGCGACCAGTGGAGTTTGCAGGTACGCGATCTGAGAGGAAGCCAAGCGTGACGGTGCAGGAGCACGGCAGGTACGGCACACCGGTCGAGGACCTGCCTTCCCGCGCCGTACCCGAGGCAGCGGTCGGTCGCCTCGCGGTATACCTCCGGGTGCTCACCTCAATGATCGAGCAGGGCGTGACCACGATGTCCAGCGAAGAACTCGCCGGTGCTGCCGGGGTGAACTCGGCGACGCTGCGCAAGGACCTGTCCTATGTGGGTTCTTACGGCACCCGCGGGGTGGGCTATGACACCGCGCGGCTGGTGGAACACATCGAGCGGTTGCTCGGGCTCAACCGGCACCACAGCGTCGCCGTGGTCGGCATCGGCAACCTGGGTCATGCACTGGCCAACTACGGCGGCTTCCCCGACCGTGGCTTCCCGGTCACGGCGTTGTTCGACCTCGACGAGGATCTGATCGGAGTTCCGGTCGGCGGGTTGCCTGTCGACCACGTCGACAGCATTCCGGCCGTGTGCCTTGAACGAGAGGTGACCATCGGGGTGATCTGCACTCCGGCAGCTGCCGCGCAATGGGTGTGTGACCTCCTCGTGGCCGGCGGCGTCCGGTGCATCCTGAACTTCGCTCCGGTGGTGCTGCAGGTGCCCGGTGATGTGGAGGTGCGCCGGGTGGATCTCGCGGTGGAATTGCAAATTCTCTCGTTTCACCAGGCCCGTCGCTGCGGCGGGAACGGTGTTGGGTCGGTGGCCGAACCGATCGGTTCGATCGCGGTGGGCCGATGAGTCTTCTGGTCGTCGGGCTGTCCCACCGCAGTGCCCCGGTTGGGGTGCTGGAGCAAGTCGCGGCGTCCTGTGCGGATGCCGGCAAGGTCTGCGACGAGCTGTTGAATCGGGAGCACGTTGCGGAGGCGCTGCTGCTGTCCACCTGCAACCGGGTTGAGGTCTATGCGGTGGTGGCGACCTTCCACGGTGGGTTGGCCGATATCACCGACGTGCTGGCCCAGCAGTCCGCGATCACGCTGGACCGGCTGTCCGATCACCTCTACGTGAGCTATGCGGCCGCCGGTGTGGAGCACCTGTTCTCGGTGGCCGCTGGCCTCGATTCGATGGTCATCGGTGAACCCCAGATCCTTGGTCAGGTGCGCGCCGCGTACGCCGTCGCTGAGCAGGCGGGCACCGTCGGGCGCACCCTGCACGAGGTCGTGCGACAGGCCCTGCGGGTCGGCAAGCGGGTACACGCCGAAACCGGCATCGATGCTGCCGGCGCTTCGGTGGTCTCCGAAGCGCTTGCTGCTACCTCCGCTGCGCTTGCCATCGGCGCAACGCCAGATCGGCTGGGTCTGGCTGGGCGGCGGGTGCTGGTGCTCGGTGCGGGTTCAATGGGTGGCCTGGCCGCCGCGCAGCTGCGCCGGGCCGGGGTGGCCGAGATCATCCTGGCCAACCGCACGCCGGACAGCGCACGACGGTTGGCCGCACTATGCGAGGCCGAGGGCACGCCTGCCCGAGCGATCGGGCTGGACGGGGTGGCCGCTGCGCTGGCCACCGTGGAGGTGGTGGTCTGCTGTACCGGCGCAACCGGCGCGGTGCTCGGTACCGAACAGGTTGCCAGCGCTCGTGACCACCGCCCGACTCCGCTCGTGGTGTGTGATCTGGGACTGCCTCGAAACGTCGAGCTCGCGGTGGGTGATCTGCCCAGCGTGACCCTGCTGGATCTCACCACCGTGGCGCGCCGGCTGGAACAACAGCGCGGCACGGGCTCCGACGCGGTCGGCGCCGCGCAACGCCTTATCGCCCAGGAGGTGCGCGGTTACCTGGTGGCACAGCGCACCGCGGAGGTGACTCCGACAGTTGCCGCGCTGCGCAGGCGGGCTGCTGAAGTGGTGGACGCGGAGCTGTTGCGGCTCGACGGCCGGTTACCGGCACTCGATACCGCAGTGCGCGATGAGCTCGCCCAGACGGTGCGTCGAGTGGTGGACAAGCTGCTGCACGCCCCCACGATTAGGGTCAAGCAGCTTGCCGAGGCCGGTGACGGCGAGGCCTACGCTGACGCGCTTCGGGAACTGTTCGAACTAGACCCGCAGGCTCCTGCCGTCATCACCGCGCCTACCCGCCATTCATCCATTGCTGCACCGCTGTCCGGACACCGGTGATGGCAATGTTGCGGTTGGGAACCCGCCGCAGGGCGTTGGCAGTCGCCCAGACCGAGCGGGTGGCACAGCGGTTGCGGGCCGCCGGGGTCGAGCTGTCAGTCGTACCTGTGCATTCCGTCGGTGACGCTTACTCGGCGCTGCGTGCGGCGCTGGCCGCCGGCGAGGTCGACGTGGTCGTGCACTCCTACAAGGATCTGCCGACCGCCGCGGACCGTCGGGTAGTGGTTGCCGCCGTACCGGAGCGGGCGGATCCACGGGATGCGCTGGTGGCCCGGGACGGGATGGTGCTGGGTGAGTTGCCGGGCGGGGCAGTGCTCGGCACCGGCTCGCCACGGCGCGCCGCACAACTACGTGCGCTGGGTCTGGGACTGCACGTGGTGCCGATCGACGGTGACGTCGGCTCACGGATCCGCCGAGTGGCCGACGGCGAGCTTGATGGTGTGGTAGTCGCCGCCGCTGGGCTGGTCCGGCTTGGGCGGTTCGATGAAGCCACTGAGCTGCTTGACCCATTGCAGATGCTACCTGCGGTCGGACAGGGTGCATTGGCCTGCGAGTGCAGGGCCGATGACCTGGACACCGAGCACCTGCTGAACACGCTGCTCGATGACGGCGGGGTACGCGCGGCGGTCACCGCGGAACGGGCGATGCTCGCCGCCGTGAGGGCCGGCTGCGACGGCGCTCCGGTCGGTGGGCTTGCCGATGTCGTGGAGGATTTGGACGACGACGAGCGGGTTGTGTTACGGCTGTCACTGCGGGGAGTCGCAGCCACCGCGGACGATGACCTGCTCCGGTCGTCCGCTACTGCGCCATATTCCGAAGGGCCCTATATCGATGGGCAGTATTCCGATGGGGAGCCAACCGATGCCGAGAGACTCGGCCGCCAGGTGGCGGC
>JALZCN010000422.1 GCA_030863045.1 Actinomycetota bacterium
GTCATGCCCGCGCCTTCGCGTTGCAGCTCGCCCTGGCCGCGGTGCCGTTGGTGATCGCCGGGGCGGGCCTCGCCTCGGCGCTGGGCGCGGAGTCGTTCGCCGAGGTCGTGGCGCGCACTGTGGTGGCAATCTCGCCCGGCAGCAGTGATGAGTTGCTTCGGCAAGTCATCACCCAGAGCGACGCAGCCGACGAGGCAAGCAGGCGGGGCGAGGTCGTGGTCGTTCTCGGATTGGCCACCGCGTTCCTCGCCGCCACCTCGGCGTTCGCGCAGCTCCAGCGCGGTGCCAACCGCGTCTACGGTATCGAACGGGACAGCTCGATCCTGCACAAATACCGCCGCGCGATGGCGCTGACGGCGACCGCGGGCGTGGCCATGACCGTCGGCCTGCTGTGCATCGTGGCCGGGGAGGCGTTCGGGGATGCTGTGGAGCACGTCTACCGGTGGGGCGACGCGGCCGAGACCTTGTGGGACGTGCTGCGGTGGCCGCTGGGGCTCGGAGCGCTGTTCACTGCGGTGACCGCGCTGTTCCGGTACGCCCCTCGACGGCGGCAGCCCGGGCTTTCCTGGCTGGCGGTCGGGGCCGCGGTGACCGTGCTGGGATGGTTGGTCGTGTCTGTCCTGCTCGGGGCTTACATCGCTTTCGCCGACAACTTCGACGACACTTACGGGCCACTCACCGCGGTGATGGCGCTGCTGTTGTGGGCCAACCTCACCGGCATCGCCCTGCTCGGCGGGATCGCCTTGGCGGCTCAGCTCGAGGCAGTCCGGGCCGGCCGGATCGACCCGCTGCTGGCCGACACCGACGACGACGGCATCCCCGACGAGCTCGACGAGCACGCCGGTTCGGTCCGGCGTTGATCTGCGTTTTGATCGCCGTCGGCTGGGACTCAGCCGTGCACGGTAGAGGTTGCCATGATCCGCTTGGCCCCGGCATAGACGTTCATCGTGGTGCCGCGCAGGAACCCGACCAGCGTCAGCCCAGACTCGGCGGCCAGGTCGACGGCGAGTGATGAGGGAGCCGAGACCGCCGCGAGCATGGGCACTCCCGCCATGACCGCCTTCTGGACGAGTTCGAATGATGCCCGCCCTGAGACCATGAGGACGCAGCCCCTGGCCGGGATGCGTCCGTTGAGCAGTGCCCAACCGAGGACCTTGTCCACAGCGTTGTGCCGGCCTACGTCCTCCCGTACGGCGAGCAGGCGACCCTCGACGGTGAACAGCCCGGCGGCGTGTAGGCCACCGGTGGAGTCAAACAGTCGCTGCCCGGCGCGTAGCGCGTCCGGTAAGGCGAACAGCGTTTGCGGGGTGACCGGGGCGGGATCGTCCGCTGGGCAGAACCGGCTGTGCAGGCGTACGGCGTCTAGCGACGCCTTGCCGCACACGCCGCAGGATGAGGTGGTGAAGAAGTTGCGATCCACGCCGCGTGGCGGCGTGGCAACACCGGGTGCGAGCGTTACGTCCAGCACGTTGTAGGTGTTGTGCCCGTTACCGTCCACGGCGTCGCAGTACTGGGCCGCGACGACATCGTCGACCGATCCGATCACGCCTTCGGTGAGCAGGAACCCGTGGGCGAGTTCCACGTCGTGACCGGGGGTGCGCATGGTGACGGCGAGCGAGCGGCTGCCCACGCGCAGCTCCATCGGTTCCTCGACGGCCAGCTGGTCGGACCGCATGGTGCCATGGTCGGCGGACAGCCGCAGCACGGGATGACGCACGGTGAGCCGCCCCATTGAAACCGCCGTCCGCGCCCAGAGGTTACGACCGATCACTCAAGTTTGGCATATCTCAGAAAGGCCTGTGAGATGGGGAAAGGCGCTGGGCAAGGCGACGGCTGGTCTGGCGCGCCACGGCACCATCCCTGACCCCTACCGCGTGACGTTTCCTCGCGGTGGCGAGGGCAGGACCCGGTTAGTTGGGTGCAATTCTAAGTGCTCGGCCAGCCACTGTGATTGCCACTTCCGTTCGGCGCGGTAGGTTTCCTCGTACTCCCGGCGTGCCTCGGGGCCTGCGATGCAGCCGGCAGCGTGCGCGGCGATGTAGGGCACCGTCTTGACCAAGCTCATGGACCCGGTTGAGAACGAAGCGGCATCAGCCAGATAGCCGACGGTGGCGGCGACGTCGTCGGGGACGGCGTCGACCAGCATGGTTGCCCTGGTGGCCAGCGAGTCCACTCTGGTGCAGGCAGCGAGGGTGTCGGCGGCCGCGGCGAGACGAAGGACACGAAGTCGCCCGACGCTGTGGTCGCGGACGCGCCAGGCGCACGCCTGCGTGTAGCG
>JALZCN010000445.1 GCA_030863045.1 Actinomycetota bacterium
GACGTACAAGATTGATCAGGCCGCGACGTTCGCTGGAGTCGTTTTACTCAGCGTTGAGCCCAAGCTCGCGTTCGGGTCCTCGGAGCAAGAGCGGACCAGCGACGGGCTGCCGAAATGGGAGGCGCAGCTGGCGGCTGGGTTTCGCCAGTTCGGGAAGATCAGTAACGAGATCTTGAAGGTGGGAGTGGCCTCCCACACCAACCCGGGCGACGGTCTACCGCCGTACACGCCGGTGGAGTTGGTCGGCTTCGAGGTCGGCGTCATGCCCAAGACCAAGCGCAACCCCGACGGGTCGGAACGGATCCTGGGGGTGCAGGTCTGGTACCGCGCAGAGCAACTACGGGCCATCTCGTCTACGGCCAGCCGCAAGCTGCACCAGGTTGAAGGGGCGTGAGCGGTCATGGCCAGACACTCTCTTGACCAGCCCGCACTTCGCATCGGATGCCAAATCCACGGGACCCCAGAGGGCCAGCGCTGCGAGGGCTGCCAACGACAACAGGCGCTGTTCTCGCGTGCAGAGGCCGCACAGCAAACCCGGAAGGGTAGGCGGCCACGCGATGACTGAGGTAAACAACCTGCGGGCGATGGCGGCGCTAGTGCTGGTTTGCACGGAGTGCCAGCACACGTGGGAGCCCAACCTGCTCGACCCAAGCGACCAGGCGGAATCGATGTCGATCGGCTGCCCGCAGTGCGGTGGGTGGACTTGGGTCGGCCAGTTAGCAGAGCGCGGCGAGCTGCAAAGAGGGCAGTTACCGTGACGATCGTTCCCACCGGGCTAACGAGGCTACGGCCGGTCGATCGGCAAAGCAGGCTGGTTGCTGCCGCTGCTCGGTGGACGCCGCTGAGCTGGCTGCGGCGCCGCAAGGAGGCCCAGCGGCTGGCGTGGTGGACGACGGTGCTGGGCTGGCAGTGGTCAGACACGATGGACGGCACCAACCTGGTGCACCGCACCCTGACCGCTGGCGGCATTCCCCACACGGCCGCGCCGCGCGTGCACTCGGTCGAGCCGGGCCCACCGGTGACGCTACTGGTTCGGATGCTCCCCGGACAGGTCATGGATGACTTCCGCGCGCAAGCACACCGCATCGCCGAAGGAATGGGCGTGCCCATGATCCGCATTGCCCACGCCGATCACGGCTGGATCAAGGTCGTGCTACTAGTCCGTGACCCGCTGACCACACCCATGCCCCTGCCGGAACGATCGGCCGGCACGTCGGCATGCGTGCCAGTGCTTCTCGGCGCCAATGAATATGGCCAACCCGTGACCATTGACTTCGCTCAGCGAGTGCACCTGATCGTGCAAGGCCGCACCGGCTCGGGGAAGTCACGACTGTCCTACGCCCTCTTACAGCAACTCGCTGCAGCCTCCGACGCGATCATCGCGGGCAGCGATCCGTCCTCGGTGCTGCTGCGGCCCTTCGAAAACACCCGCCACGCTCCTTGGCAGGTGCTGGGCGCCGACGTGGCCGCGCATGCGGAGCTGCTTGACGGCTTGGTGGACGAGATGGACACCCGGCTGGCCGCGATCCCCGACCGCGCCGACGTGCTTCCCCTGACCGCTCAACATCCGATGGTGTTCGTCGTGCTCGAGGAATGGCTCGCGCTGCTGGGCCTCACTGGGTCGGACAAGAGACTCCGCGACCGGCTCACCGTCGCTGTGCGCCGCCTGGCCGCTGAGGCCGGCAAGGTGAACATGCGGCTGGTCATGCTGCCGCAACGAGCCGAAGCCAACGAACTCGGAGGTGGCCTGCTCCGCGGTCAGTTCGCCTACCGGCTGACCTTGCCGGTGGACAACGTCGAGGCCGTCCGACTGCTTCACCCCACCGTGCCCGCCCCACTCGCGGAAGCGCATGTGACCCGGGGTCAACCTGGCGTCGCCCTCTACCACAAACCCGGCCGCGACCTCGGCCGGCTGCGCACGCCATGGATGCCCGACTACGGCGCCTACTGGGACGCCATCAAAGCCCTGACCACGAGTACCGCCAACGGCACGGGAGACGCGGACCGATGAAGCAGGGCCGACCAGAGCCACTGTGGACGATCGAGGAACTGGCCGAGTACCTGCGGCTGCCCGTCCAGACGCTCTACCAGTGGCGCCGCAAGAATGTCGGTCCACCAGCTAAGAAGTGCGGACGTCACCTCCGGTACGACCCCGCCGCCGTTCGGCGGTGGGTCACGGGCGATGCGGCGTAAGACGGGCGAGGGCTGCTGTGGGACACGTACAGGATCTCTGGTTTAAGACTGCCATCGATCCGGACACCGGACGGCCCGCGCGGGTCAAGACTCGACTACACGGCAAGGGCAAGCGGTACCGGGTCCGTTACATCGACCCACAAGGCCGCGAACGGAGCGCCTGCTTTCCCGACCGCCAGAAGAAGCAGGCCGAGGACTTCCTCGGCGAGATCGAAAGTGACAAACGCAAAGGCAGTTACCTCGACCCCAAGGCCGGCGAGGTGTCGTTCAAAAACTACGCCGAATCCTGGCTGGCGTCGCAAACCTTCGACGAATCAACCCGAGAGGTGGTCGATGTACGCCTGCGCAAGCACGTCTACCCGCGCCTTGG
>JALZCN010000441.1 GCA_030863045.1 Actinomycetota bacterium
GCTTTACAACGACATCGAACTCGCCGAGCTCGGTCTGACGCCAGATTCGGTCATGTCGTCGCGCCGCGAGATCGACCTCGCGCGGATACCACTGTGGAGCCGCTTGCGAGTGTCGCTGAGCGCCTGGACGGCACACCACTCGACCAGCATGGCCATGCTCGGACCTGTTCTCGTATTTGCCACCCTGCTGCATGGGTGGAACATGTTTCATTCTCCGGGCCCGAATGATGACGAGGGAACTTACGTCTCTCAGGCTTGGTCGGTGCAGACCTTTGGGGAGTTGTCACACTACACCTACTGGTACGACCATCCACCGCTGGGCTGGCTGCTCCTTATGGTGTGGAACACGATTTTCCTCGTCATCCCGAGGAACGCGAGCCTGCTGTACGCCGGACGCGAAGCGATGCTTCTGGTGCATGTCGTGACGTGTGTCCTGCTGTTCGTACTCGCCCGGCGGATCGGCCTACCACGGTGGGCGGGAATCGTCGCTGTGGTGCTATTCACCGTGTCGCCGTTGGGCATGCAGTGGACTCGGCTGATCCTGCTCGACAACATCGCCACGCCGCTGCTCCTGGCAAGCTGGGCACTCGCGCTCAGCCCGAGACGGCGACTGGTAGCGTTCGCGGGCAGTGGTCTCCTGCTCGCCGCGGCGGTAATGGTCAAGGAGACCAGCGCGATCTTCGCGTTGCCCATTGCAGCCCAGCTCTGGTTTACCTCCCGTGGCCACACCCGCCGCTTCGCCTTGACCCTCTTCACGGGCACAGTCATCGGGCTTTGCGGTCTTTATCCCCTGTACGCGCTGCTCAACAATGAGTTCTTTCCGGGCGATGGCCACGTCAGCCTACTGTGGGCCCTCGACTGGCAGTTGTTCTCACGCCCCGGCAGCGGGACCCCGTTGGATCCGAGCAGCGGTGCGCACCTCGCCATCAAGCAATGGCTCGACCGGGACGGTCTGCTGCTCGTTGGCGCGCTCGCACTCGGGCCACTGGCGTGGCGATACCGCGCGATCCGTCCCCTGCTGGTGGCATACCTGCTGCTCATCGCTATGCCATTCCGCGGGGGCTACCTGCCCGCGCCCTATCCCATCAACCTGCTCTGGCTGGCGCCGCTGCTCGCTGCGGCCGGACTCCACGTCGCATCACGGGCGCTGCACGGGAGGCTGCCTGCTCGCCCCACATTCCTCCGGCCCGCGGGGGCAGCCGTCCTCCTGTGCCTGGTCCTCGCAACGGCCACGCACGCGCTTGTCAAGGACGTGCCCTATCTCACCGCGGACGAAGACCGCAATTATCGGGCCGCCCAGGAATGGCTCATCGGCCACACCTCGCACTCCGACGTGCTGCTGGTCGACAACACGGCGTGGATCAACCTCGTCCAAGCGGGCTACTCCCGCGAGAACGTGATCTGGTTCTACAAGCTCGACCTCGACCCAGAAGTCCTTCAGCAGCATCCGGGTGGCTGGCGCGACATCGACTATGTGATCTCAAGCTCGATCATCGGCGTCACCCGTAAGGACCTGCCGCTCACCTCGGCCGCAATAGACCACGGCACGCCAGTCGCTGAGTTCGGCGACATCCAGATCCTGCGCGTCAGCAGAGACGGGAGCTCAGGCGCCAATCAACTGCAAGGAACCGGCAGGAAGTGAGCAACGTGCTGGCAAAGCAATCTCCATCCTCCCGGCGTTTCCTCCGCGCCGCAGTGCTCATCATTGCCCTGGGACTCCTCGGGCTGGTTCCCAGCTATGCACAGGGGGCCCCGTGTGGTCCCGACCAGTGGTCCGGTGATTACTTCACGGGCACGGATCTAGCGGGCACACCTGTCGGCTCGCGCTGCGACGCGGAGATTAACTTCGACTGGTCCGTCGATGGTCCCGGTATCCCCGACATTAGCACAACCAACTATTCCGTTCAGTGGACGACCACGGTGTCGCTCGCGGCGGGCGGATACACCTTCACGGCGACCGCCGACGATGGCGTTCGGGCATACCTGGACGGCAATATGATCATCAATGGTTGGCGGGACCAGGGAACCACCACCTACACGGCCAGCCTGAGCGTGAGCGCGGGCACTCACACGCTGGTTGTCGAGTACTACCAGAACGGCGGCGGTGCTGTGATGCGGTTCGGCTACGCCCCGGTCCCACCTCCGCCGCCGACGTGCGCATCCACGCAGTGGACCGCGTCGTACTTCAATAATGTCTCGCTCTCCGGCATGCCATGGGTCGTGTGCGAGGACACCATCAGCTACGACTGGGGTACTACGGGTCCGGGTCTTCCGGGTATCGGTGGCTCTAACTTCTCGGTGCGCTGGACGAAAACGGAGACTTTCGAGGCCGGGACGTTGGCGGTGACGGCAACTGCCGATGACGGGGTGCGGGTGTTCGTTGATGACAAGGCGGTGATCGACCAGTGGAAGGACCAGGGTCCTACCACCTACACGGCCACTCCGACGGTGACCGCGGCGTCGCACACCGTGGCGGTGGAGTACTACCAGGGTGGGGGCGGTGCGGTGGCAAGGGTGAGCTACATTCCGCCCGCTGCGCCGCCGCCTCCTCCGCCGACGTGCCCGGCCACTCAGTGGCTTGCGTCGTATCACGACAACACTGCCCTGTCGGGCAACCCGACAGCGCAGCGTTGCGAGGACACCATCAGCTACGACTGGGGTACTACGGGTCCGGGTCTTCCGGGTATCGGTGGC
>JALZCN010000536.1 GCA_030863045.1 Actinomycetota bacterium
GGCACCTGGTCCGGGCGCGCCCCGCGCAAAGCCGCCTCGACCGCGGCGCGGCTCTGGTCCTGGCCCGGAAGCTCCAGGGGCGGCAGCGGCGGAAGTGCGGTGAGGCTGCGCAGCCCGGCTACCCCATCGGACTCCGCGAGTGCCTCGCTGATCTCGGCGGCCAGCAGCCTGCGACGGATCTGGGCGGCTGCGGGCGCCCACCCGCGCGGGCCCCCAACGGCGGCCAGCTTACGCAGCTCCGGCGCGCCCGGTGCCGCCTCCAACACCGCCCCCAGTACCGGTTCCCGGGCGATCTCCATCGCTTCCCCGGGTGCGGTCAGCAACCAGTCGATGGCCTGCTGGACCTGGTGCGGCGCAGTCAACCGCTCCTTGAGCTCGATCACGACCGCGGCGAGTCGATCATCGCCAGTCGGCTGGACCGGCGCATCAGTACCCTCTAAGGCGTCGTCGACGCGACCGGCCGCGCGGGCTCTGGCGAACTGGCCCGCCCGCTCGATTGCGTCCACCACGTCGTAGGGATCCTCGGCCAGTAAGCGGGGAACCCAGAAGCACGCGGCGGCGGTGGCCTCCACGTCGGTGTGGCAACCCTGATCGAGGTCGAAGACGGCGAGCCCGCTGCCAGCTGTGGTGTCCGCCCACCGCCCGGCCCATTCCGGGTGCAGCGCGATGATGTCGTGCTGACCGTACTGACCGTCCGCCACGAAGATCTTGAAGCTAACGCGCAGCGCGTCCGGACCGGGCAGCAGAAGTGTCGCCGCAGCGATCCAGCACGCGGCTTGTTCGGGATCGGCGCTGACGAGCACCACCGTGCGCCGGTGCGCGGGGTCTTGCAGGTGGTGGATCGCGGAAAGCAGTGCGGTAAGCCGCCCCTGGCCGCCTGCGGCGTCGCGCACCCGGTCACAGACGGTCTCGACATCCAGCAGCCCGGCTTCCGGGTTCGTCAGCTCGTCGAGTGCGGTGCCCGGAGCGGGCTCGACGGCCCACCATGGTGCGCCCCACAGCTGCGCGGGGCGCACCACCCCGTAATCGGCGGGATCCCGGGTAACCACGGCGTGGGTGAACTGGTTACCTTCCCGGGTACCGTTGGCCTCCTGACCGAGGTAACGCCCCGCTGCGGTCACGAACAGGCCGCCATCGGCGGTGTGCGCCAGCGACGGTGGGTAGTCCGTGACCGGCCGGCGCTCACGCATCCACCGCACCGGAGGCTCGTAGAGCGCCGTGCGTTGCACGAGCGGCATGGCCTCAGGGCTGACCCCGGGCGACGCCGCCTGGAACTGAAAACCCGCCCCACTCTGCAGGCCCTGCCCCGGCCGGCAGTCGGTGTAGTACAGCGAACCAAACCCGCCGCTCACGACCGGCTCCGGCCGATCACGCCGAAACCGCTGAGCAGCCACAGCAGCGGCTCCTCGACGCGGAAGGGCTGCACACCGCCCGCATCGACCTCCTTGGCCGCGTAGTCGGGGGCGGCGCCCAGTGCCGACACCGCGAAGTAACGGAAATTCGCGTAGTTGTGCGTGAGGTGCGCGTCGATATCGTCGGCGCCGTACTCGTGCAGCATGGCTCGCACGTGCTCGTGGGTGTCGTGGCCTGCCGTCTCGGCGTAGCCCAGCAGCGCTGCGGGTTTGGTCAGCAGCGGGTGGTTGCCGCCGAGCAGCGGGAAGAAGGCATCCATCTTCGCGAACACCACCGCTAGCGGCACCTTCACTCGCCTGCTCGCCTTGACGCTGTGTGATACCCGCAGCAACTCGGTGATCCGGTTGAGCACCTCCAGCGGGGGTTCGGCCTCCCGGACGGCGGACGCGGGAACGTCGATACGGTCCATCACCCCAGGCAGCTGCCACGGGTCCAGCAGCAGGACCAACCCGTTCGCCACGCCGAGGTAGGCCTGGGTGTGCACCCGGTCTTGGCTGGTGAGGTCCTCCCCGGCCGCGTCGTAAAAGGACAGCACCGTCGTGCCGAAGGTCTGCCTGCCGAATCTGCGCTGGGGTTGCCGCCACTCGATGACAACCGGCGCGCGCAGGCCGTCAAGCGCGCCAGCTGTCTGCTCGAAGAGCCTTCCGTGCCGGAAGAGCTGCTCTTCGTAGTCCTCCAGCCATTGCCGCGGCGACCCGACGCCGCCCTGCTGGTCCCCGCTCAACCGGATATCGGCATGGAACCGTCGCCGCACCGTCGTGCGCAGCTCATGGTGTAGCACCGATAGGTAGACAGTCTTGCCCGCGCCCTTTCCGCCGACCATCCCGACCAGCGGGCTGCGGCTTTCCGCGAAGATCGAGGACAGCGGTGTGTGGCAGGCCGGGCAGGCCCGCACGCCGGTGCGGCCGCCGC
>JALZCN010000540.1 GCA_030863045.1 Actinomycetota bacterium
CACGGTCTGGACGAACTGGCGCGCCTCGGTGTTGCCGAGCTTGGTCTTGGTCTGCCCCTCGAACTGCGGCTGCGCCAGCTTCACGCTGATGATCGCGACGAGCCCCTCGCGGGCGTCCTCGCCGGTGAGGTTGTCGTCCTTCTCCTTGAGCAGCTTCTTGTCCCGCGCGTAGTCGTTGATCACCCGGGTGAGCGCCGCGCGGAAGCCCTCCTCGTGGGTGCCGCCCTCGTGGGTGTTGATCGTGTTGGCGAAGGTGTAGACCGACTCGATGTACCCGGCGTTCCACTGCATCGCGACCTCGACATGCATGCCGTCACCACTGGCCTCGAAGCCGATCACTTTGCGGTGGATGGGGTCCTTGGAGTTGTTGATGTGCTTGACGAAATCCTCCAGGCCTCCCGGGTAGTGAAAGATGCGCTCCTTGACTTGAGCGATCTGTCCTTCGGCGTCCTCGGTCTCGTTGCTGCCGTTGACCCGTTGGTCGCGCAGCATGATGGTCAGGCCCTTGTTGAGAAAGGCCATCTCCTGCAGCCGGCGCGCCACCGTCTCGGCGTTGTACACCGTGGTCTCGAAGATCTTGGGATCGGCCCAGTAGGTCAGCGTCGTGCTGGTCTTGCGGGTCGGTTCACCCTTGCGCAACGAATACACCGGCTTGGAGTCCTCGTAACGCTGCCGCCACACGAACCCATCGCGGTGGATCTCCACCTCCAGCGCGCTGGACAGCGCGTTGACCACGCTCACCCCGACGCCGTGCAGACCACCGGAGACGGCATAGGAATCGCCGTCGAACTTGCCACCGGAGTGCAGCGTGGTGAGTACGAGCTCCAGAGCCGGCCGCTTCTCCACCGGATGCATATCCACCGGGATGCCGCGGCCGTCGTCGAACACCCGAACCCCGCCGTCGGCGAGCAGGGTGACCTCGACCCGGCTTGCGTAGCCCGCCATCGCCTCGTCGACGGCGTTGTCCACCACCTCCCAGACCAGGTGGTGTAGGCCGCGCTCGCCGGTGGACCCGATGTACATGCCGGGACGCTTGCGGACGGCTTCGAGACCCTCGAGGACGGTGATGGACGACGCGCTGTATTCGTTCTTCTTGGCGGCCACAGTCCTCGGTATCTCCTCGCCGGTGCGAATGTACTGGCCTACCGCCGGGAACCCCGACACGGCCGGTGGTTGCACCGGGCGCTGCGGCGGTGTCGGTTCCTATTCTACTGCCCCCCTCACATCGAGGGTGGGCTAGGTGACCCCTGACACGCTCGCAGAGCGGCTATCTCAGGCCGATGCTGGTCCCGGCGGCCGAGAGACGGCATCGCAGTGCGTAGCACAGCTTGAGTGGCCCGTGGCGGGATGTGCGCGCGCCCTCCCAGCATGACACACCGTGCACGAGCCGCGGCCCGCCGGGCTGGGCGGGATCAGCCATAGGTGTCGCGGGGACCGCGGCCGCGGACGTGCCGGGGCCCGTGCACCCAATTCGGTGCCGCCGGTCCCTGCACCCGCAGCCGGGTCACCACGCCAGTGCCGACGCCGGCGGCGATCCGGACGACCAGCTGACGTTGCAACAACCGGAGTTGGGTGGCCCAAGCCGTCGAGCTCGCGCGCACCACCAGCTCGCCTCCTATCAGCGATACCGGCTGGGCGTGCTCGGCAACCTCCGGGCCCACCAGCTGCGCCCACCGGCCGAACACCACACCGGCCGAGACCCGGTCCGCCCAGCCACGGTCAGCGACCAGCCGGGAGGCCAACCGGCCCAGCGGCTGCGGATCACGGTCGTCTGGCCGCGCACCGGACCAGCCACGGCGCCGCCGGGGCACGGCCCGCTGGTCACCGGAGCGGCGCTGGCCACTTGCACTGCGACTGCGCTGGACGGCCCGGGCGGACTCCAAGGCGGCACGGGCGATGTCGGCACCCCGCGGCTGCCCAGGTGATGTCCGTGATGGACTCTCGGGTGCACCGAACATCGACTTGTCCACACTATCCACAGGGTTGTCCCCAGCTGCATCAGCCACATTACTGTCGTCGTGCACGGCGCACCTCCCCACCGTGCACGTCGAACCGCGTCCCCTGGAGTTCCTCGGGCACATCGGCGGCTACCGCGGCGGTGATCATCACCTGCTCGGCGGCCAGCGCGACCTCAGCCAGCCGGGCCCGGCGGCGGGTGTCCAGCTCGGCGAAAACGTCATCGAGCAACAGCACCGGCTCGGCACCGCCGCAGCGCAGCAACTCGTAGCCGGCCAGCCTGAGAGCCAACGCCAACGACCACGATTCGCCGTGGCTGGCATAGCCCTTGGCCGGCATCCCACCCAGACTGAGCTCCAGGTCGTCGCGGTGCGGCCCGATCAGGCAGACCCCGCGCTCGACTTCGGTCGTCCGCAGCCGGGCCAGCTCAGCGAGCATCGCCACCTCCAGCAGGCCGACGTCGGCCTTGCCGCCCTCGTGCACCCCGGCCGGCAGCGCGTCACCCAGGCTGCTGCGGTACTCGCATCGCACGGTCGTCTCCTCCGAGGCCACTGCGCGGTAGGCCGAGGCGACATACGGCGCCAGTTCGACGACGAGGTCCAGCCGGGCCCCGAGCAGCTCCGCGCCGTGCCTGGCGAGATGACCGTCCCAGACGTCCAGCGTGCGCAGGTCACCCATCCCACCGCCGGCCCGGCGCGTCGCCCCGGCGGTCTTGAGCAACGCGCCGCGCTGGCGCAGCACCTTGTCATAGTCGGCTTGCACGCCGGCCAACCGGGGCGCGCGCAAGACCAGCAGATCGTCGAGAAACCGGCGGCGCTGCGCCGGGTCACCGCGCACCAGCGCCAGGTCCTCCGGCGCAAACAGCACGCTACGCAGCACCCCGAGCACCCCGCGGGGCCGCGGCACCGGGCAGCGGTTGAGCCTGGCCCGGTTGGCCCGTCCCGGGGAGATCTCCAGCTCCACGGTCAGCTCCCGGCCGGCGTGCACCACCGCGGTGCGCACGATGGCGCGCGTTGCGCCCTGGCGTACCAGCGGGGCATCGGTGGCCACCCGGTGGGAACCCAGCGTGGACAGGTAGCTCAGCGCTTCGATCAGGTTCGTCTTGCCCTGACCGTTAGCACCGATCAACACCGCTACACCGGGTTCGAGATCGAGCTCGGCATGTTCCCAGGAGCGGAAGTCGGTGACCACCAGCTGTCTGACATACACCGGAGCTACTGAGGATCTTCCAGGGCCGGATCGAGCTTGACGGCCTGCACCGCGTGCCCGCCGAACTGGTGGCGCAACGCGGCCACCGCGCGCATCGCCGGGGAGTCGGGCTGCCGGGAGGCGAACCGGGCGAACAACGCTGCAGAGATCACCGGCGCCGGCACGGCGTGATTGACCGCTTCCTCCACCGTCCAGCGGCCCTCACCTGAGTCCTGCACCCATCCACGTAGTTGCCCCAGCTTCGGATCCTGGTCCAAAGCTGCCACCAGCAGGTCCAACAGCCAGGAGCGGACTACCGTGCCGCGCCGCCACGCCGTGAGCACGGCTGGCACGTCGGTGACCACGTCGGCGGCCTCCAGCAGCTCGTAACCCTCCGCGTAGGCCTGCATCAGGCCGTTCTCCACGCCGTTGTGCACCATCTTGGCGAAGTGCCCGGCACCCACGCCGCCGGCGTGCACGAAGCCCTCCTCCCGAGGGCCATCGGGACGTAGCGCATCGAAAACCGGCATCAGCCGCTCGACGTGGTCCACGGATCCGCCGACCATCAGGCCGTAGCCGTTTTCCCGGCCCCACACCCCGCCGGAGACCCCACAGTCGAGGTATCCGATACCCCTGCGGCCGAGCAGTTCGGCATGCACCTGGTCCTCGGTGTAGCGCGAGTTTCCGCCGTCGATGACGAGGTCGTCCTTGGCGAGCAAGCCGCCCAGCTGTGCCACCGTCTCCCTGGTCGGGTCGCCGGCGGGCACCATCACCCACACTGCCCGCGGTGCGGATAGCTGCTCGACCAGCGCGGCCAATGAGTCGACGTCGCGGGTTGCGGGGTTGCGGGCATAACCGAGGACCTCGATGCCCGCGGCCCGCAACCGGTCACGCATGTTGCCGCCCATCTTGCCGAGTCCGACGAGTCCAAGCTGCACGGCGAGTCCTTCCGGTGTTCGTACTGCCACCGTAGCGGCGGGCCTGCAAGGCCGTGGTGGTTGCGTCGCCGCGCGTTTGGGCATCCAGCGCGTTGGGTATCCACCGGACTGGTTATTGGTGTTGTCTCTGATTAAGAGAACACCAGTAGCAGTAGTAGGTGTTGTGGGTCGTGTGGACGCCTGTCGTCGGCCCAGCCCCGGCGGTGTGGTGTGGTGTGGACCGCGCAGGTGTGCGTCCATGGAGCATGCCCGACTACGGTGGATCGAGCGCTGCGCCGCGGGCGGGATGCACAGCGACTTTCGATTATCCACAGAGTTGTCCTCAGGTGTGGGTGGATCGGTTACCGCGCGTGCCCGGCGCGATCACGTGCTGAGGCCATAGGGATGTCACACGTCTGAACGCCAATGCGACGCCGGCCGCCTGGCCGATCTGGTCTTGATGTGTTTCCCGGTTCGACGGAACCACGGCATCGCCTCGACGGGCGGCACCTTCCACGGTGAATTTCGGGCGCGTCCAGACCTCGGAGTACATAGCCGCGTTCTGGATGCAGACTGCGGTAATCACG